>NZ_JBWKXQ010000070.1:0-37473 GCF_059423125.1 Variovorax sp. GW531-E2
GCCCTGAGCCGCGCGCCGCCTTCATCCACACGCCTTCCATTTCTTCTCTTTTTGTCCTCGCGTTGAAAGACTCCCCATGAACCCCTCCAACCGTCGCGATTTCTTCCGCAAGTCGGCCGGCGCCGTCGGCGCGGCCTCGGCCCTGACCCTGCTGCCGCCCACGATCCGCAAGGCGCTCGCCGTCGAGGCCGCGGTCGACACCGGCACCATCAAGGACATCAAGCACGTCGTGATCCTGATGCAGGAGAACCGCAGCTTCGACCACTACTTCGGCACGCTGCGTGGCGTGCGCGGTTTCGGCGACCGCTTTCCGATTCCGCTGGCCAACGGCAAGTCGGTGTACTTCCAGTCGAACCCCGCGGGCGGCGCGGAGATTCCGCCGTTCCGCCGCGACTCGACGATCGCCAATGCGCTGATCGGTTCGGGCACGCCGCACAACTTTCCCGACCAGCAAGCTGCCTGGAACCAGGGAAAGATGGACCGCTGGATCCAGTTCAAGAACCAGGCCACGATGGGCTACTACCTGCGCGAGGACATCCCGTTCCAGTTCGCGCTGGCCGATGCCTTCACGGTGTGCGATGGCTACCACTGCTCCATCCTCACCGGCACCGACCCGAACCGCATCGTGTTCTGGTCGGGCTCCAACTTCAACCCGGAGCTGCGCAAGAAGGGCATCAACAGCACCGACACCGACTCCGAACCCGTGAACTCGCGCTGCTGGCCCAAGCCGTCCAACTGGGTGGCGAACCGCCCGCAGGAGGCCGATGGCTCCGGCCAGAAAGACCCGATCACGGGCGACTACAACTACAAGTACGTCAACAACGCCTTCAAGTGGGACACGCTGCCCGACGTGCTGCAGAAGAAGGGCGTCAGCTGGCACATCTACCAGAACATGAACAACAACTGGACGGGCGCCATGCACGGCTGCCTGGCCTTCGAGAGCTTCCGCACCGCGCAGCCGGGCTCACCGATCTATGAGCACGGCCTCACGGGTGGCCCGGAGGCGGCCGACGGCGCCACCAACTTCCTGGCCCAGCTCAAGCAGGACGTGATGACGGGCAAATTGCCGGACGTCTCGTGGGTGCTGCCCACGCAGGCGCTGGCCGAGCACCCCGGCAGCAGCGAAGGCACGGCCGGCGCGGCCGACTTCATCGCCGACGTGCTGGACGCGCTCACGTCCAACCCGGCCGTGTGGAGCAAGACCGCGCTGTTCGTGACCTTCGACGAGAACGACGGCTTCTTCGACCACCTGGCCATGCCGGCCGTGCCCTCGTACGACGCCAACGGCACGCTCATGGGCAAGTCGACCGTGCCGCTGGAGGGCGAGTACTTCGACGCCTCGGTGGGCAGCTACCTGGCCGCCGCCGACAACACCACCACCGGCAAGATCCGCCCCTGGGGCCTGAGCTCGCGCGTGCCGATGTACGTGGTGTCGCCGTGGAGCAAGGGCGGCTGGGTCAACTCGCAGGTGTTCGACCACACCTCGGTCGGCCGCTTCCTCGAGAGGCGCTTCGACATCACGGTGGACGCGATCAGCCCGTGGCACCGCGCCGTGTGCGGCGACCTCACGACCTGCTTCGACTTCGTGAGCCCGAACGACCCGGTCGTTCCCAAGCTGCCCGACACGAGCAACTTCCCTGCGATCAATGCGGCGCAGCGGCTGCTGCCCACGGCCCCCGTGAGGAACGCCCCCGCCACGCCGCAGCCGCTGTACCAGGAGACCGGCACGCGCTTCTCGCGCGCGCTGCCTTACGAGCTGCACACCAGCGCGCGCGTCGAGCCGCGCGGCCTGGTGCAGCTGGTGTTCGCGAACTCCGGCACACAGGGCGCCGTGTTCCATGTGTACGACAAGCTGCACCTGGACCGCATCCCGCGCCGCTACACGGTCGAGGCCGGCAAGCAGCTGGCCGACTACTGGAACACCGGCGCCAGCGACAGCGGCAAATACGACCTGTGGGTCTACAGCACCAACGGCTACGTGCGCAGCTTCCAGGGCGACGCACTGGCCTTCGACACCGCCGGCTTCAAGCCCGAGGTGCAGGTCTGCTACGAACCGGTCGACGGGCAGGTCTACCTGAAGGTGCACAACAGCGGCAAGGCGGCCGGCAAGGTCACGGTGACGGCCAACGCGTACCGCAACGACGGCCCCTGGACGCTCGAGGTCGCGCCGGGCGCCACCGGCATGCTGCACTGGAGCCTGGACAAGAGCGGCTACTGGTACGACTTCACCGTCACCGCCGGGCACACCGAGCGCCGCTTCGCGGGCCGCGTCGAGACCGGCAAGCCCGGCGTGAGCGATCCGGCCATGGCCCTGCATCTGAAGGCCTGAGCGTCATGAAGCGCAAGAACAGCACGCACACCCTGCTCGGGCTGGCCGTGGCCCTCGGTTCGGTGGCCGGCATGGGCATCGCCTCGGCCCAGCCGATCACCTGGGACCCGGCCAAGGGCAACCTGGGCATCGGCGACAAGGCCGGCACCACCGGCGTCACGGGCAGCAACGACCTGGCCTTCGGCAAGGGCGCGGGCAACAACGTCAGCACCAACTGGAACCTGGCCATCGGCGAGGGCGCCGGCACCGGCGTGTCGGGCAAGAACGCCAACCAGGCCATCGGCTACTACGCGGGCACCAACGTGGTCGGCGGCTGGAACCAGTCGATGGGCCGCAGCGCGGGCCAGAACGTGACCGGCGACTACAACAACGCCGTCGGCTTCTGGGCCGGCACTGACGTGAAGGGCAACGGCAACGAGGCCTACGGCAGCAACGCCGGGCGCAACGTGACCGGCAACGCCAACCAGGCCTACGGCGGCGACGCGGGTCGCAACGTGACCGGCAGCAACAACCTGGCCACGGGGCAGGGCGCGGGCAGCGGCGTCACGGGCTCGGGCAACCAGGCCTCGGGGCAGATGGCCGGCGCGCAGGTGGCGGGCAGCAACAACGTGGCGATGGGTCAGGCCGCGGGCGGTGGCGTGCAGGGCAACCAGAACCTGGCGCTGGGCACGGCGGCCGGCCAGGGCGTGGTGGGCAGCCACAACATCGCGCAGGGCAGCGGCGCGGGCCAGAACGTGATGGGCACGGGCAACATCGCCATCGGCGCCGACGCCGGCGTGTACGTGAACGCGAACCAGGCGATCTCGCTGGGCAGCGCGGCGCGCGCGAGCGCCGACAACGCCATTGCCCTCGGCAGCAACGCATCGGTCTCGCATGCCAACAGCGTGGCGCTCGGCGCGGGCAGCACGACCACGCGCGGCGCGCAGTCGAACTACGTGGCCGTGGGCATGAGCGGGCTGCAGTCGTCGACCGGCGAAGTGGCGCTGGGCAACCGTCAGCTCACCGGCGTGGCGCCCGGCAGCGCGCCCGACGACGCGACCAACGTGGGCCAGGTGCAGGGCATGGTGCAGCAGGGCGTGAGCACTGCCAACGCGTACACAGACAGCGTCGCCGCGCAGGGCTTGCCGCTGGGCAAGGCCTACACCGACTTCACGGCTGCGCGTCTGCAAAGCCAGATGGACGAGAACGCGCGGCGTGCCTATGCCGGTATTGCAGGTGTCGCCGCGATGGAAGCTGCGCCTGTCGTGCCGGGGAAGATCAGCTACGCCGTGGGGCTGGGCAACTTCCGCAGCGAAAGCGCGATGGGTGGATCGATCCGTCGCACCTCGCAGGATGGGCGCTACAGCGTGACGCTTGGGGTGGGTGCGAGCAGTTCGGGCGTGGTGAGCCGAGTGGCGTTCACGGGGGTGTTCGACTGAGCTTGTTCAGGGCGATGATCCCGCCGACGGGGCACCTTGCTCCGCGAATGTCCCCCGGCCTTCGGCCTCCTCCTTGATTTCGCTGCGCAAGGCACCCCATCGACGTGATCGTCCTCAGTGCGGTCGTTGATCGGCCCGCACCACGACAGCGCTCAGCGGGCGCAGGACACTGGGTGCTTCCCGCAGCGAAATCAAGGAGGAGGGGCGCAGCCCCGGGGGACATTCGCGGAGGGAAGTACCCGGTGGCCTGTGCACGCGCCCTGAAGAATTCACTCCCGCGTGAGAACGAAGCGCTTCTGAATCCCGCCAGCCGCAGAAGGCGCAACCCACAAGTCGAACTCACCCGGTTCAACAACAGGCTTCATGTCCCGCCCCAGAAACTGCAGGTCGTCATTGCCGACAGCGAACTCGACCACCTCCGACGCCCCCGGCGCAATCCGCACCTTGCGGAAGTTCTTCAACTCGCGCACCGGCCGCGTCACGCTCGCGGAGCGCTGCGCCAGGTACAGCTGCACCACTTCTTCCGCCTCGCGCGTCCCCGTGTTGGTGACGGTGGCGCGCACGCGCAGCGTCTGGCCGATGGCGAGGCGGTCGCTGCTCAACTCGACCTGGTCGTAGCGCACCGGCGCATAGCCGATGCCGAAGCCGAAGGGGTACAGCGCCTCGTTCGTCGCGTCCAGGTAGCGGGTCTTGAAGGCCGTGCCCGGCGCGCTTTCGGGCGAGGGGCGGCCGGTGCGCTTGTGGGCGTAGTAGTAGGGCAGTTGGCCGGCAGTCTGTGGAAAGCTCACGGGCAGGCGGCCCGAGGGATTGGCGTCGCCGAACACCACGTCGGCGATCGCGTGGCCGGTCTGCACGCCGAGGAACCAGGTCACGAGGATGGCGCGCGCGTTGCGCACCGCCCCCTTGAGCGCCATCGCGCGGCCGTTGCTCAGCAGCACGACCACCGGTTTGCCGATGGCGGCCACGGCCTCGGCCAGGTCCTGCTGGGCCTGCGGCAGGCCGATGTCGCTGCGCGAGCGCGACTCGCCCGACATCTTCTGGCTCTCGCCGATGGCCAGCACCACCACGTCGGCCTCGCGCGCGGCGGTCACGGCGGCCTCGATGCCGCCGGGCAGCGGCGACTCGACGTTCGCACCGCGCGTGACAGTCAGCCGCGAGGCCTCGGTGCCCAGCGCGGCACGCAGGCCTTCGTCGATGCCCACGGGCGCGGACTGGCCCGGGAACAGGCTCCAGGAGCCCATCAGGTCCTTCGTGCCCTCGGCGAAGGGGCCGATCAGCGCGATCTTCTGCGGGCCGGTCTTCGCGAGCGGGAGCAGTTGGCCCTCGTTCTTCAGCATCACGATCGAGCGGCGCGCGCTCTCGCGGGCCAGCGCGATGAACGCGGGGTTCTCCACGCGCTGCGCGGCCGGCGGGCCGTCGAGGCCGCGCATCGGGTCGTCGAAGAGGCCGAGCTTGAGCTTGACCCGCAGCACGCGCCGCACCGCCTCGTCGAGCCGCGCCATCGGCACCTCGCCCGAGGCCACGAGGTCGGGCAGGTGGCGGATGTACAGGCCGCTTTGCATGCTCACGTCGGTGCCGGCCATGAAGGCCAGCTTGGCGGCCTCGCGGCCGTTGGCGGCGTGGCCGTGTTCGATGAGCTCCTCGTCGGCCGTGTAGTCGGACACCACGAAGCCCTTGAACTTCCACTCGTCGCGCAGCACGCCGGTGAGCAGCGCGGGGTTGGCGGTCGAGGGCACGCCGCCGATCTCGTTGAAGGCGCTCATGACCGACAGCGCGCCCGCATCGAGCGCTGCGCGAAACGGCGGCAGGTAGACCTCGCGCAGCGTGCGCTCGGAGATTTCGCTCGTGTTGTAGTCGAGCCCGCCCTCGGCCGCGCCGTAGGCCGCGAAGTGCTTGGGCGTGGCCAGCATCGAATCGGCGTTCGCGAGGTTGCTGCCCTGGAAGCCGCGCACGCGCGCCGCCGCGAACTGGCGCGCCAGGTACGGGTCTTCGCCCACGCCTTCGAGGCCGCGGCCCCAGCGCGCGTCGCGCGCGATGTCGACCATGGGCGCGAAGGTCCAGCGAAAGCCGTCGGCCGTGGCCTCGACCGCCGCCGCGCGCGCGGTGCGCTCGGCCAGCGCCGGCTCCCAGCTCGAGGCCTCGGCCAGCGGCATCGGGAAGATCGTGCGAAAGCCGTGGATCACGTCGGCGCCGAAGATCAGCGGAATGCCCAGCCGCGACTCGCGCACCGCCACCTGCTGCAGCCGCCGCTTGCCTTCGAGGCCGGCGTTGTTGAACAGGCCCGTGAGGCGCCCGTTGCGCACGTCCTCCGTCTCCTGCTGCCCGTTGCGCCAGCCGGCCTGCGGATTGTTCGGGATGTTGATGTCGGCCGGGCCGTAGAGGCTGAGCTGGCCGGCCTTTTCTTGCAGCGTCATGCGCGCGATCAGCGATTCGATGCGGGCTTCGGTCGCATCGGAGGGCTGGGGGTTTTTCGGAACGGACGCCGCGATGGCGGGGAGGGAGAGGGCGGTCAGGACGAGGGCGAGAACGGCGGCTTTTCGAACATGCATGGCCGCCTATTCTGCAGACAACGCCCGCCCGCCCCGGCCAGCGGGTTTCCGCCCTGGGCGTAGGGCCTTGTCCGACCCCGGCCGCTTCAGGCCAAGCCGGTCAGTCCGCGCCCAGCCGCAACCGGCTGGGCAGGCGCTTCTCGATCGCGAACTTCAGGAGCGCCGCGCAGCGGAAGATGCCGTGCGCGAACTTGCCGTAGGGCAGCGTGAGAAAGAGCGCCATCACCACGCCCAGGTGAACCGCCAGCAGCAGCGCCATGAAGCGGGTGTCGCGCCAAGCGAGCAGTGCGAGGCCGGTGAGGCTCGTGAGCAGCAGCAGCGCGATGAAGCCGCGGTCCATTGGCCGCTGCGCCGCGTCGCCGTGCGTGGCGTGGCGCCGCAGGTTGAGCCACAACAGGCCGACGGGGCCGATCACGAGGCCGATGCCGCCCGTGGTGCCCAGCAGCACGGGCAGGCTCGTGAGCGCATAGGGCGCATGCAGGTCGAACAGGTAGTGGTAGAGCGTTGCCACGCAGGTGGAGGCGAAGCACAGCATGAAGCCGTAGAAGGTGAAGTGATGGAAGCGCCGGCGCCAGAGCGTGAAGCGGTCGTCGGCGTTGTTGCAGCCTTCGCCATGGCCGCCATCGAGATACTTCAGGCGCAGCGCGTCGTGCGCGGCTTCGGCGCTCGCTGCGCGGCGCACACCCGGCAGGTCGGGCGCGTTGCCCGGGTCGTTCGCGGGCGAGACCTCGCGCCAGAAGCGGCGCGTGCCCATGGCCAGCGCGAACATCACGAACAGGAACACCGCGCCGAACACCAGCGCGAGGAAGTTGTGCGGAAAGATCGCGTAGAAGTTGCCCGCAAGCGGCGCGTGCAGGAGCGAACCCGACATCGCCACGGCCAGCACGAGGAACAGCGCGAGCCCGCCCGCCAGCGCCAATGCGACGGTGAGCCCGGCCCGCTTGTAGAGCGCGCCCATCGCGGGCGGCCAGGCGTAGTCGTGGTAGGTCTGCAGGCGAACCTGCGCCATCGCCTGTGGCACGTTCACGGCGAATTCGTGCGGCGGTGCGTACTGACAGGCATGCAGGCAGGCGCCGCAGTTGTGGCACAGGTTGGCGAGGTAGTGCGTGTCGGCCTTGCCGAATTCGAGCCGGCGCGTCATGGCGGGGAACACGGCGCAGAAGCCCTCGCAGTAGCGGCAGGCGTTGCAGATCTGCAGGATGCGCGCGAGCTCGCCCTCGGAAGCAGTCAGCGGCAGGGCGGGCTGGATCGGGATCACGCGCTGCGATGGCGACGGGGTGCTGCCGATGCCATCGGCGTCCGCACGGGCGCGTGCGACGAGGTCAGTGAGCTGCTGCAAGGGCGGTCTCCGGGGATTTCTTTGAAACGTTCTTGGCGGCCTTCGCGGCCTGCGTCCCGGCGATGCGCCCGAAGGCCGTGCCGATGCTCATGCCCACGCCGGCCGTGTAGCCCTTGCCCAGCACGTTGCCGGCCATCATTTCGCCGGCCACGAAGAGGTTGGGGCTCGGGCGTCCGCCGAAGCGCACGGCGGCGGTCTCGTCCACCTTGAGGCCCAGGTACGTGAAGGTGATGCCGGGGCGCAGCGGATACGCATGGAAGGGCGCGGTGTCGATCGGGCGCGCCCAGTGCGTCTTGGCGGGTGCGAGGCCTTCGGTGTGGCAGTCGTCCAGCGCCGTGTGGTCGAAGCGGCCAACGCGGCAGGCGGCGTTGTAGTCCTTCATGGTGCGCACGAAGGTGGCTTCGTCCAGGCCAATCTTCTGCGCCAGTTCGCCGAGCGTGTTCGCCTGCGTGCCGGGGAACACCGGCGGCATGAAGCGACCGACCGCCTGCTGGTCGATGACCGACCACGCGATCTGCCCCGGCTGCTGCGCCACGAGCCGGCCCCAGATCGCATAGCGCTTGGGCCAGAAGTCTTCGCCCTCGTCGTAGAAGCGCCGCGCCTCGCGGTTGACCACCACGCCGAGCGACACGCAATCGATGCGCGTGCAGATGCCGCCGTCGTACAGCGGTGCGCGCGCATCGATGGCCACCATGTGGCCCTGCGACGGATCGCCGATGCTGTCGGCGCCCGCGTCGATCATGTGCCTGAGCAGCACGCCCTGGTTGAAGCGCGTGCCGCGGATGAGGAAGTTGTCGGCCGGCCATTCGCCGCGCTCGTTGCGGCCCCAGGCTTCGCGCAGCCAGTCGCGGTTCGACTCGAAACCGCCCGAGGCGAGCACGCAGCTCCTGGCTTCGATGCGCTCGCCGGCTTCGGTGCGCACGGCCACGAAGCGCTCGCCGTCGAGTTCGACCGAGGCCACAGGCGTGTCGTAGCGGATCTGCACGCCGATCGCTTCGGCGCTGCGGTAGTAGGCGTTGACGAGCGCCTTGCCGCCGCCCATGAAGAAGGCGTTGGTGCGCGCCACGTGCAGCGCGCCCGACAGCGGCGGCTGGAAGCGCACGCCGTGGCGGCGCATCCAGTCGCGGCAGTTCGACGAGGCGCGGATCACGAGGCGGGCCAGGTGCTCGTCGGTGAGGCCGCCGGTCACCTTCAACAGGTCTTGCCAGTACTCCTCTTCAGGGTAGGCCTCGACCAGCACGTCTTGCGGCGCGTCGTGCATGCAGCGCAGGTTGCGGGTGTGCTGCGAATTGCCGCCGCGCCACTCCTTGGGCGAGGCTTCCAGCAGCAGCACGGAAGCGCCGGCCTCGCGCGCCATCAGCGCGGCGCACAGCGCGGCATTGCCGCCACCGACAACCAGTACGTCTATCACTCGTGGATCTCCTTGGAATGCAGGAGACTTTAGGGAGCACGGCCTTCACGCGAAAGGCCGAAAGAGGCAACAGGTGTTCAGCTTTCGAGAAGACTTGCACCGGCCCAGCGGCCTTCGCTGACCAGCGTGCGCGCCGTTTCGGCGACCACCACGCGCGCGGCCAGCGCGGCGGGCGAGAGCTCGTCGTCCGACAGGCTCACGAGCAGGTTGCGGCGCCCCACGTGCGCGTCGGCGATCTGCGTGAGTTCAAGGTCGTCGCGGTCGTGCCGTGCGGTGGCCGCGCCGGGCTGGATGGTGGCGCCGTGGCCGGCGCGCACCGCGTCCATCAGCAGCGCCAGGCCGTCGACCTCGGCCACGATGCGCGGCGCCACGCGCGCCCGCGCAAAGGCGGCCATCAGCGTGGCGCGCAGGCCGTGGCTGCCGCTGGGCAGGATCAGCGGCACCTCGGCCAGCTGCGACAGGCGCACCTTCTTGCCCGTGGGGCGCGGCGTGAGGGAGGGCGACGCGATCACGAAGAGCTTTTCGGCCAGCAGCGGCGACACGCTCCAGCGCCGTGGCGTGTCGGTCTGGAACAGCACGGCGAGGTCGAGCTGGCGCGCATGCAGCATGGTCGTGAGGTGGCCCGACAGCGCCTCGACCATGTGCAGCCGCACCTCGGGGTAGCGCGCCTGCATGGCCTGCATCAACGGCACGCCCAGCACGGTGGCGGTGGTGGGCGCCAGGCCCACGCTCACATGGCCCGACAGGCGTGCCTGCTGCGCCGCGCGCACGGCGTCGTCGGCGTGGCGCAAGGTGAGTTGCGCCTGGTGCAGGAAGGCCAGGCCGGCGTCGGTGGGCATGACGCCGGTCGAATGGCGGCGCAGCAGCCGGGTCGAGAGTTCGCTTTCGAGCCGGCTGATCTGCTGGCTCAGCGCCGAGGTGACCACCCCCAGCTCCACCGCCGCGCGGCCCATGCTGCGCAGCTCGCAGACCTTGACGAAGTAGCGCAGTTGTCTCAGTTCCATGCGCGCATCATGGCGCAGGCACGGCGGCGGGCTGGCCGCGCCGCAGCAACAGCCATCCGAACAGTGGGGCGGTGATGTACATCACGACCGAGTAGATGGCGGCCGGCAACGCGAGCGGAAAGCTCCCCAGCACGCTCACCGCGATGAAGATGGCCAGCGTGGAGTTGTGGATGCCGATCTCGTAGCTGATGGCGGTGGCCAGCGGCTTGTCCAGGCCGGCAGCGCGGCTCAGGTAGTAGCCCGCCAGCAAGCTCACGAGGTTGAACAGCAGCACCGGCACGCCGATCTCGGCGAAGGTGGTGGTGATGTTCTTCCACTCGTTGGCAATGGCCAGCACCGTGACCACCGCGAGCACCACGGCGCTGAAGATCTTGGTCGGCTTTTCCATGCGCGCCGCGAAGCCGGGCTTTCGCGACGCGACCACCATGCCAATGGCCACCGGCACCAGCACGATGGCGATCACCTCGACCAGCTTGCGCGTCTGCAGCGGCACCACCTGGCCGCTTTGCGCGAAATGGCCGATGGCCCAGTTGGCGATGAGCGGCAGCGTGACGATCGACAGCAGCGTGTTCACGGCCGTGAGCGAGATGTTCATCGCCACGTTGCCGCCGAACAGGTGCGAGAACAGGTTGGCCGAGATGCCGCCCGGCGAGGCCGCCAGCAGCATGAGCCCGATGGCGAACACCGGCGACAGGCCGAAGCCCACGATGATCGCGTAGCAGGCCAGCGGCAGGCCGATGACCTGCAGCACGAGCGCGATGGTGACGGCCTTCGGGTGCTTGAACAGGCGCCGGAAGTCCTCGAGCGAGAGCGACAGCCCCAGCCCGAACATCACGAGCGCGAGCGCGCCGAACAGGAACCGGGTCACGATGAGCGTGGTGTCCATGGGGTGATGTCTCCTCTTTGCTTCTTCTGCTTAAAAAAATGGCTGCCGGCACCCGTCGCGCGGGCGCTGGCAGCCGTGGAAACCGGGATCGACGTCTGTCTTATTGTTTGTAGCTGTCGTCGATGCGGTCGAGTTTGCGGATCAGCGAAGGCCAGACGAACATGCCGCCCAGGCCGCCGCTTTGCACCTTCATGGCCTGGCCCACGCCGTCGATGATCCTCGGGTCCACGTGCGTGAGTTCACCGCCGCCGGCCTGCGCGGCGATCTGGATCTGGCAGGTGTTCTCGAAGGTGTACATCGAAAGGAAGGCGTCGGCAATGGTCTTGCCGCAGGTCAGCAGGCCGTGGTTGCGCAGCATGAGGAAGTTGGCGTGGCCCATGTCGGCCTGCAGGCGCGGCTTCTCGTCGTCGCGGAAGGCCACGCCTTCGTAGTCGTGGTAGGCCAGCGAGGCCAGCACGAAGGTCGACTGCTGGCTGATGGGCAGCACGCCGTTCTTCTGCGCGCTCACGGCGATGCCGGCGCGGGTGTGGGTGTGCAGCACGCACTGGATGTCCTCGCGCGCGGCATGCACGGCGCTGTGGATCACGAAGCCGGCCGGGTTCACGGGGTAGGGCGAGTCGATGATCTTGTTGCACTGCTGGTCGACCTTGACCAGGCTCGAGGCCGTGATCTCGTCGAACATCAGGCCGTAGGGGTTGATCAGGAAGTGGTGCTCGGGGCCGGGCACGCGCGCACTGATGTGCGTGAAGACGAGGTCGCTCCAGCCGTACAGCGCCACCAGGCGGTAGCAGGCGGCGAGGTCGACGCGCAGCTGCCATTCTTCGGCGGAGACGAGCTTCTGGATTTCGGAGGCGGAGGTGGCGTTCATGGGGGTGTCCTTGGTCTTGATCAAGCGGTGGTCGGCTCTTGCAGCACTGTCTTGTAGACGCTCTGCTTGGGCTGCGCCATCAGGCGGCGCAGCATGGGCTCGAACTCGCTGATGGGCAGGGTCTCGGCCTTGGGGTCGAAGGCCGGGTTGTCGTAGAGCGCGCAGAACTCGGCGGTGCGCTCGTAGTGCGGGTGGTCCTTGAAGCTGTCGCGCATGTCGCGGTCCAGCCCGATGTGGTGGAAGAAGTAGTGGCCTTGGAAGATGCCGTGGTTCTGCACCATCCAGTGGTTGGCCTCGCTCACGAAGGGCTTGAGGATGGCGGCGGCGATGTCGGGATGGTTGAAGCTGCCCAGCGTGTCGCCGATGTCGTGCAGCAGCGCGCACACCACGTACTCCTCGTCGCGGCCGTCGCGCAGCGCGCGCGTGGCGGTCTGCAGCGAGTGCGTGTAGCGGTCGACCGGAAAGCCGCCGTAGTCGCCTTCGAGGATCTGCAGGTGCTTGATCACGCGCGCGGGCAGGCCGCCCGCGAACTGCATGAACTCGCCGCCGATCAGTTGCCAGTCTTCGCGCGTGCTGTCCTGCATGCGCTTGAAACTTGCCCGTGCGTTCATCGTGTGAGGTCTCCGTTCTTGGGGGGATGGCGGCCACTGTAGACCTGCGCTTGACCTTCAACTGTCAAGAATTTGACAATGCAAGGTTCTGGTAAACCCGCCTCCGGGCGCCTTTCTCTTCTCATGGCCACCTCGACCAAGCCGCGCCTGTCGGCCGCGCACCGCGCCGCGCTCGACGGCAACCCCTGGTTCACCAGCATGCCGCGCGCGCAGCGCGACGCGCTGCTGGGCGCGGCCGAGCTGCTGCATGTGCGCCGCGGCACCATGGTGTTCCGCCAGGGCGACCCGATCCATGCGGCGGGCGGCGGTTTCTACGGGCTGGTGGCGGGCACGATCAAGATCTCGTCGCTGCGCCAGGACGGGCGCGAGGCCATCCTGGCGGTGCTGGAGCCGGGCAACTGGTTCGGCGAGATCACGCTCATCGACGGCTCGCCGCGCACGCACGACGCCACCGCGCTCGAAGCGCTCGACCTGTTGGTGGTGCCGCCCGAGGCCTTCGTGCGGCAGATGCGCGACGTGGTGTTTTCCAACGCCATCGCGGCCATGCTGGCGGCGCGCGTGCGCATGCTCTACGGCCTGGCCGAAGACGCCACCCTGCGCAGCCTGCGCGCGCGCGTGGCGCACCGGCTGCTGGTGCTGGCGCGCGGCGACGCCACGCAGTCGGTGCACCTGCGGCACGAACTCATGCTGTCGCAGGAGGCGCTGGCCATGATGCTCGGCGTGACGCGCCAGACGCTGTCCAAGGAGCTCAACGCTCTGGCCACCGAGGGCGTGGTGTCGCTGGGCTACGGGCGCATCGAACTGCTGTCGCTCGAGGCGCTGCAGGGGCTGGTGCGCACCGGCTGAGGGTCTTGTCACAGCGAGGGCAGGGCGCAGGCGTATAAGACTTTCCCGGCCCGTCATTCCGGCGGCCCGGTGTCTTATTTCTTCACTGGAAGGTGGCGAATCATGAGCAACAACAAACCGACGGTCGTCCTGGTCCATGGTTTCTGGGGCGGTGCGGCGCACTGGCACAACGTCATCGTGGAACTGCTGCGCAAGGGCCACACGGCCATCCGCGCGGTCGAGCTGCCGCTGACCTCGCTGGCCGACGACGCCGAGCGCACGCGCAAGATGGTGGCGCAGGTGCAGGGACCGGTCTTGCTGGTCGGCCACTCGTACGGCGGC
The DNA here is from genome assembly GCF_059423125.1 of Variovorax sp. GW531-E2. Lineage (NCBI taxonomy): Bacteria > Pseudomonadati > Pseudomonadota > Betaproteobacteria > Burkholderiales > Comamonadaceae > Variovorax > Variovorax sp. GW531-E2. Next base: position 13,583 of record NZ_JBWKXQ010000070.1, read on the forward strand.
GCGGTGATCACGCAGGCCGGCGACCTGCCCAACGTGGTCGGGCTGGTCTACATCGCCGCCTTCGCACCCGACGCGGGCGAAAGCCCCGGCGGCATCACGCAGGAGCATCCGCCCGTGGCCGTGCCCAACCTGGCGCCCGACAGCGACGGCTACCTGTGGGTGATACCCGAGAAATACCACGAGAGCTTCTGCCAGGACCTGAGCGCCGAAGAAGGCCTGGTGATGGGCCTGACGCAGAAGGCGCCGCTGGCCAGCACCTTCGGCGACACCATCACGGCGCCGGCCTGGAAGAAGAAGCCGTCGTGGTACCAGATCTCGAGCGAGGACCGCATGATCTCGCCCGTGAACCAGGAGCGCATGTCGGCGCGGCTGGGCGCGAAGAAGGTCATCACGCTGGCGGCCAGCCACGCCTCGCTGGCCTCGCAGCCGCAGGCCGTGGCGGCGCTCATCGACGAAGCCGCGAGCGCCTGAGGCCGGTTACGCGCAGCGCCGGGTGCGCTGCGCACTCGTCGGGCGGGCCCGCCAGCCGAGGAACGCCACGGCGCAGGCCGCCGCGACCACGATCGCCACGGCCACGCCCATCACCGAGAAGAAGGCCTGGTCGAAGGCCGTGTGCGCGAGCGCCACGAGCTGCGAGGCGATCGGCGCGGGCAGCGTTTCGGCGGCCAGCAGCGCGGCGTCGATGCTGTCGCCGGCCGAGGCCGGCACGGCCAGGCCGTCGGGAATCACCAGCGCGGCGGTGTAGCTCGCCGAGAGCACGCTGCCCAGCAGCGCGATGCCCAGCACGCCGCCGAGTTCGTACGACACCTCTTCGATCGACGCCGCCATGCCGGCGTGCTCGACGGGCGCGTTGTTCATGACCGCGTTGGACGCCGCCGTGATGGTCGCGCCCACGCCCAGCCCCAGCAGCACCAGGATCGCCGGCTTGAGCAGGCCTGCGGCATCGACCGCCAGTACCAGCGCGCACAGCGCGAGCGCCGTGGTCACGAGGCCGCCCAGGATGACGGGGCGCGAGCCGATGCGCGCCAGCAGCAGGCCCGCGAGCGGCCCCGCCACGAAGGCCGCCAACGGCAGCGGCAGCAGGGTGAGACCGGCCTGCAGCGGCGTGAGGCCGACCACCAGCTGCAGCCGCTGGCTGAACACCAGCTCGACACCGATCAGCGCCACCGAGGCCACGATGGCCGCGATCACGCCGCCCGAGAAGTACGCGTTGCGGAACAGGCGGAAGTCGATCAGCGGCGCGCTGCTGCGCCGCTGGCGCCGCACGAACAGGGCCATGGCCACCGCGGCGAGTGCGCCGGTGATGGCGGCTGTCGTGGCCGAGGGCGCGAACTTGGTGAGCTCCTTGATGGTCAGCACCAGGAAGACCAGGCCCACCAGCACCTGCACCGAGCCGATGAAGTCCCACGGGCGCGTGCCGGTGTTCTTCTGCGTCGGCAGCAGCCACAGGGCCAGCACCAGCGCGAGCACCACCACGGGCACGTTGATGAGAAACACCGAACCCCACCAGAAGTACTCGAGCAGCACGCCGCCCACGACCGGCCCGAGCGCCGCGCCGCCCGAGGCCACCGAGGCCCACACGCCGATGGCCACGGCCCGCTCGCGCTCGTCGGTGAACACCAGCCGCAGGATCGCCAGCGTGGCCGGCATCATCATCGACGCGCCCACGCCCAGCAGGGCCCGCGCGGCGATCAGGACGGCGGGGTTCGGCGCGTAGGCTGCGCACAGCGAGGCCACGCCGAACACGGAAAGACCCGCGACGAACATGCGCCGGTAGCCCACGCGGTCGCCCAGCGCGCCCATGCCCAGCAGGAAGCCGGAGACGACCACGGTGTAGGCGTTGAGGATCCAGAGCTTCTCGGTGGCCGACGCGGCCAGGTCGTGCGTGAGCGTGGGCAGCGCCGTGTAGAGCACGGTCATGTCGACCACGATCAGCAGCAGCGCCATCGAGACGATGCCGAGCGTGATCCATTTCTTGGCGGTGGGGTTCAAGCCGTTCATGGCGTGGCCCTCCGGTCGTGCGGCTGTGCGGTGGCGCCGTCCAGTTCCTTGAGCATCGTCACCGAGACCGTCGCGCAGCCGCGTGCGTGGAAGAAGTCGTGCGCACGCGCGTTGCCGATGCCGCTTTCGAGAAAGAGGCGCTGGATGCCGTGGCGTTGCAGCTCGGCGCAGACCCAGTCGAAGAGCCGGCCGCCCAGGCCCAGGCCCTGGAAGCGCGCATCGACGACGAGGTCGTCGAGCGTCGCGAAGCTGCGCGTGGCGCGGCGGGTGTCGTCGATCGAGACCAGCGCGAAGCCGGCCAGTGCGCCGTCAGCTCGCGCGACGGCCACGCGGGCGTGGGCGGTGGCCGGGTCCAGCGCCAGGGTCTCGCGCACCTGCGCCATGAAGACGGCGGGCAGGTCGGCGCGCCATTCGCCGAGGGCCACGGCGCGCTGCTCCTGCAGTTCCGAGTGGGAGATGTAGGAAGGGGAAAGTTGCTGCAGGAACAGGGCGGTCAACGCCTGCGCCTGGGAAGGATCGCTGCACCAGCTCAGTTCGAACGCCGGTGTCGTCTTGTTGTTTGCATTCGTCATGGCGCCATGTTGCGCCATTAAAATGAATGAATAAAGATGAAATCCATCTGATAAATAGATGAGTAGGTGGCAAAAATGGAATGGACCGTCGACCAATTGCGCCAGTTCGTGACGACCGCCGAATGCGGCTCGTTTTCGGCCGCGGCGCGCCACCTGGGCAAGGCCCAGTCGGCCGTGAGCACCGCCATCGGGCTGCTCGAGGTCGACCTCGGCGTGGCGCTGTTCGACCGCTCGCGCCGCAACGCGCAGCTGTCCGACGCGGGCCGGGTGCTGTTGCTGGAGGCGCGCGAACTGCTGCGGCAGGCAGAGCAGCTCGACCAGCGCGCCCGCTCGCTGCACGAAGGCGACGAGGCCGCGCTGTCGCTGGCGCTGGACGAGGCCCTGCCGTACACCGCCATCGGCACGCTGATGCGCGAGCTGTCGGTGAAGTTTCCGAGCCTCGAGCTCACACTGCTCAACGGCACCGCGACCGAGGTGGCCGACTACGTCGAACAGGAGCGCGCCAGCGTGGCCTTTCACTTCGACCGCGGCCCGGTGCGCGCCAGCTTCGACCAGCGCCACATCGGCAGCGTGCGCCAGGGCGTGTTCGTGGCCAGCGACCATCCGCTGGCCGACGGCCGCACGGTGCGGCGCCAGGACCTGGCGCGGCAACGCCAGTTGCTGATGCACGCGGACGACGTGCACGAGGTGGCCTACAGCCCGCGCGTGTGGCGCTCCGACAGCTTCTACAGCACGGCCGAGATGGTGGCCGACAACCTGGGCTGGGCCGTGCTGCCCATCAACATCGCGCGCTACGAGGGCTTCAGCAAGGCGCTGAAGGAGGTGCCGTGCCCGTCGCTGGCCTTGCCGCGCTTGTCGGTGCGCATGCTGTGGCTGCAGGGGCGGCCGCTCGGCGCGACGGCGCTGTATGTGCAGCAGCGCTTCACCGAGTTGCTGCGCGACAGCGCCGTGTGAGGCGCGTCAGCGGAGCACGCGGCCGTCGGCCGAGATGCTGATGAGGTCGATGCTGCGCACGTTGTCGCGCAGGCCGGGGCGCAGGTTGATGCGAAAGCCGCCCACGTCGTAGTCGGTCATCGCGGTCATCGTGCGTTGCAGGGTCGCGGTGTTGAAGCCGCGGCCCGCGCGGCGCACGGCCTCGCCCGCGGCCTTGGCGGCGATGAAGCCCTCGAGCCCTTCGTACGACGCGGTCTGGTCGGAGTTGTCGACCGCCGCGAGGTACTCCTTGACGATCGGAATGGCCGAGGGCCGCGGCGAGGGCACCACCTGCGAGATCACGATGCCGCCGATGTCCTTGCCCAGTTCGGCGTAGAGCGGGTCGATGCCGACGATCGAGAAGGCCATGAAGTTGCCCGTGTAGCCGCTCTTGCGCAGCTTGCGGATGGCACTGGCCGTGGTGCCCGAGAGCGACACCAGCACGATGGCCTGGGGCGTCTGCTGCTGCACGGTCTTCAGCGCGGCGTCGAGCTTGTCGGCGCCCGCGGGCACCAGCGCGCTCGCGACCAGCGGCGGCAGCTTGAGTTCGGTGACGGCCTGCTGCACGGCGGCCAGGCCGGCACGGCCCATGGCGTCGTCGTCGCCCACCAGCGCGATGCGCTGTTGCCCCACCGTGGCGCACTGGCGCACGATCTTGAGGGCCTCGTCGATCATGCCGGGGCGCACATGGAACACGTTCGGGTGCTCGGGGCCGCGCAGCGTGTCGGAGGCGGCGAAGGGCGCAAAGAGCAGGCTGCCTTGCTGCGTGGCCACCTTGGCGCCAGCCTCGCTGCTGGCGGTGCCGACAAAGCCGAACAGCATGTCGGCCTTGTTCGCGCCCAGCAGGGTGCGGGCGTTGGTGGTGGCGCGCGCGGCGTCGTAGCCGTCGTCCAGTTGCAGCAGCTTCAGCTGCAGGCCGGTGGCGGCGTTGCGCGTGTTGAAGTCGCTCACGGCGAGCCGGCTGCCGGCCGCGAAGGCGTTGCCGATCTCGTTGGCGCTGCCGGTGAGCGGCACCGACTGGCCGAGCAGGACGACGCGGGCCCCGGCGGCGGCCGGGCGTGGCGTCTGTGCCAGCAAGGGACGGGTGATGCCGAGGCCGCTTCCCAGAAGCAGCGTTGCGGAGGCTTTTCCCAGCCATGTCCTGCGAGACGCGTTCATTGGCTACCTTTTGCTAACAATAGTAAAAAAGTGTAGCAATTTCGAGGCCAGGGAGGAAGGCGCGGGTGCTCCAGAATTGCCCTGATGAAAACAACTGTGTCCTGGGTTCTGGGAGGGATGTGCGCGGCGCTCGCCGGTTGCGTCGTGCCGCCCCCATCGAAGGTGGTGGAAAAGGCGCTGCCCGCGCCAGAGGTCTTCGTGCCGGTGGCTGCGCCGCAGCCGCCGCAACCGATGATCGAGCCGCCGCCCCTGCCGCCGCCATCGACGATCGAGCCGCCACCGCTGCCACCGGCGGGGCCGCCGATGGCATTGCCGTCGGGGCCGACCCTCATGGCGGCGCCGCGCGCCGATCCGCGCGTCGCGGCGGACGCGGTCGTGACGGAACCGGTGATCCGCCAGCGCCGCTATCCCAGCTACCCGTCCGCGCTGGTGGAAGAGGGCATCGAGGGCCTGGTGGTCACGGCCTTCTTCGTCGGCGTGGACGGCAGGCCCGAAGACATCCGCGTCGAGCGCTCGCCGCACCCGCTGCTGTCGCAGGCGGCGACCGATTCGCTCAAGGGATGGCACTTCGACCCGGCGCGCACCGCGGACGGGCGTGCGGTGCGCGCCCGCATGCGGCTGCCGTTCCGCTTCAAGCTCGTCGAGTGAGCGGGGGAAGGTGACGCGCGCTCAGGCGCGCTTTTCGAACACCAGGTCCCACACGCCGTGGCCCAGCTTGAGGCCACGGTTCTCGAACTTGGTGAGCGGGCGGTACGCCGGCTTGGGCGCGTAGCCGGTGTCCGGCGCGGTGTTGCGCAGCAGCGGCTCGGCGCCCAGCACTTCGAGCATCTGCTCGGCGTAGGGCTGCCAGTCGGTGGCGCAGTGGATGTAGCCGCCGGGACGCAGGTGCTGCGCCAGCTTGGTCACGAACTCGGGCTGGATCAGGCGGCGCTTGTTGTGGCGCTTCTTGTGCCACGGGTCGGGAAAGAACACGTGCACGCCGGCCAGTGTGCCGGGCTGCAGCATGTGGTCGATCACGTCGACCGCGTCGTGCGCGCAGATGCGGATGTTCGAGATCGACTGCTCGCCGATGCGCTTGAGCAGCGCGCCCACGCCCGGTTCGTGCACCTCGCAGCACAGGAAATTGGTCTCGGGCAGCACCGTGGCGATGTGGGCCGTGGCCTCGCCCATGCCGAAGCCGATCTCCAGCACCGTCGGGCCCACGCGGCCACCGAAGGCCGCCGTGAGGTCGAGCCGTTCGGGCGTGTAGGGCACGAGGAACAGCGGGCCCAGCTCGGCGAAGGCGCGGGCCTGGCCGTCGGTGGTGCGGCCGGCGCGCTTCACGAAGCTCTTGAGGCGGCGGTGCAGCGGGTGCGGCTTGCCGTCGGTGGCGTCGTCTTCGGGGGATGCGGGCAGGTCGTCGCCGGGCGGGAGGTCGTGGGACACGGTGTCGGGAATGTTCATGAGGGCCGCGAATTGTAGAGATCGCGCCATTCGGGCACCCAGCCGGTCAGGGCAGCGGTGCAGTGGTCGGCCGCCGTGGGGCGCAGGCCGAGGGCGTGCGCGGCGGCATCGAGCGCGGCCAGCGCGGCGTGCGGCGTCGCGGTGTCGATGGCCGTGGCGCCGTTCTGCTTGGAGAGCTTGTCGCCGTCGGCGCCGCGCACCAGCGGCGTGTGCAGGTAGCTCGGCGTGGGCAGGCCGAGCGCCTGCTGCAGCAGGATCTGACGCGCGGTGTTGTCGGCCAGGTCCTCGCCGCGCACCACGTCGGTCACGCCCTGTTCGGCGTCGTCGACCACCACGGCCAGCTGGTAGGCCCAGGGGCCGTCGGCGCGGCGCAGCACGAAGTCGCCGACCTCGCGCTGCACGTCCTGCTGCTGCGGGCCGAGGCGGCGGTCGTGCCAGTGCAGGTCGCCGGCCGGCATGCGGTGCGCGGCAAAGCGCCAGGCGCGTGCGGATTTGCCGTGCAGGCCGTCGCGGCAGGTGCCGGGGTAGACGCGCTCGCCGTGGCGCTCGTGCGCATGGCCGAGCCGGGCCAGGGCCAGGTCGATGTCCTTGCGCGAGCAGCCGCAGGGGTAGGCGAGGCCGCGCGTCTGCAGTGCGGCCAGCGCCGCCTCGTAGTGCGGGGTGCGCTGCGTCTGCCACTCGGGCGCTTCGTCGGGGAGCAGGGCGCAGTCGGCGAGCTGGCGCAGGATGTGTTCGCCCATGCCGGGCAGGCAGCGTTCGGTGTCGGCGTCCTCGATGCGGACCAGCCAGCGCGCACTGTCGCCGCGCGCACGCACGTCGAGCCAGCTCGCGAGCGCGGCCACCAGCGAGCCGGCGTGCAGCGGGCCGGTGGGCGAGGGGGCGAAGCGGCCGGTGGCCCGCATCCTTTCTTAGAGAACTGCGAGGGCCAGCGACAGGCCCGAAACGAAACCGTCTTCCACGCGGTGGCCGATGCACCAGTCACCGGCGATGCCGATGCGCGCCCTGGCGTCCCACAGGTGGGTCTGGCCCACGGGCACCTGCGTCTGCGCCTCGGGCCAGCAGCGCGCCTTGGCGTGGCTGGGCGTGGCGTGGATGCCGGTGATCTCCGAGAAGGCGCGCAGCAGCTTGGCCTCGATGCGGGCGGGCGTGTCGCGCAGGTGTTCTTGCGACCAGGTGGCGCTGGCCTGCAGGGTCCAGCGCTCGACGCGCTCGCGGCCGGGCTTGGACGATTCGCGCGCCAGCCAAGCCACGCGGTGGTGGGTGCTGCGCGCCACGTTCCATTGCGGGCCGAGGTGCGACATGTTGGCCTGGTTGGCCTGGGGGAAGGCGATCATCAGCGTCCAGCAGGGCGCGATGCGCACGGGTTCGATCTTGCGGCTCAGCGTGGCCGAGCGTTCGCCGCCGGCCAGCAGCTCGCGGGTGCGTGCGGGCGGCACGGCCAGCAGCACGGCGTCGAAGCCGGAGTACACGTGCTGCGAATCGTCCGCGCCGGCGGTGCGCAGCTGCCAGCGGGTGGCGTCGAGCGCGTCGGGCTCGATGCGGGTGACCTGCGTGCCGGTGACGAGGTGTTCGCCCAGCGGCGCGGCCCAGTGGGCCACGAGCGCGTCCATGCCGGGCTGGGCGACCCAGTGCGGCTCCAGCGAGGGCAGCGCCGCCTCGGCCACGCGGCCGTGGGCGTCGAGCACGCGCACGAGGTTGGCGCTCCAGGGGCGGCACAGCGCGGGCGTGGTGGCCAGCACCTGCGCAAAGCGCGGATCGCGCACGGTGAAGTACTGCGCGCCGCTGTCGAAGCGGCCGAAGGCGGTGTCGATGCTCGCCATCCGCCCGCCCGGCGTGGCCTCGCGTTCGAACACCGTGACACGGTGCCCGGCCTGCATCAGCGTGCGGGCACAGGCCACGCCGGCAATGCCGGCGCCGATCACGGCGAAATGGCGGGCGGCGGCGGGAGTTCGGTGGCGGTCGGCGGTGGCGCGGGCTTTGGCTTTGGGCATGGCGGACTCTTTTCTTTTGACAGGGTGATGACTGAGGAGGCCGTGCACACTCTACCTCGGTCTGCGCGCGTCCCCGGGCTGGGGGCGACCCTTATGACGCCGTCATCGCGTGGCGTTCAACGGCCCCGGTGCCGTTCGAGCAGCGCCTTGCGCGTGCCCTCGTGCTCGAACTGCGCGAGCCACCATTCGAGCGCGCGCCCCGGCTTGCCCGCGCTGCGCACGCGCCACGCGCAGTGCATGGTGCCCAGCGGCGGCTGGCGTTCGGTCTGCAGCTCGACGAGGTGGCCCGCCTCGATGTAGGGCCGCGCCATCGGCTCGGGCAAAAAGCCGCCGCCCAGGCCGTGCAGCTGCGCGGCGATCTTGGCCTGCATGCTGGGCACGGTGAGCACGTCCTGCCCGCCCACGAGGTTCACGGTCATGCTCGGTCCGCTGCGCACCGAGTCGGCCGCGGCCACCGCGCGGTGCTGGCGCAGCACCGCATCGCTCAGCGGCTGCGGCAGGCGCGCGAGCGGATGGTGCGGCGCCACCGCGAACACGAAGCGCAGTTCGCCGATCGGCCGGCTGCGAATGCCGGTGGCGGTAAAGGCCAGGCTCGCGGCATCGAGCACCGCGCCGATCGCCAGGTCGGCCTCGCCGCTGGTCAGCGCCTCGATGGTGCCCAGCAGGGTTTCGTCGCGCAGCTTCAGGCGCGTGGGCGGCTCGAGCGCGAAGAAGGCGGTGCACAGGTCGAGCAGCGGGTCGCGCGCGATCACGCTGTCGACCGCGATGGTCAGCATCGGCTCCCAGCCGGTCGCCACGCGCTTCACGCGGTTGGCCACGGCGTCGATTTCGCCGAGCAGGCGCGCGGCCTCGCGCAGCAGTTCGGCGCCGGCCTCGGTGATGCGGGCCTGGCGCGCGCTGCGGTCGAACAGCAGCACGTCCAACGCGTCCTCGATCTGGCGCACGCGATAGCTCAGCGCGCTGGGCACCAGGCCGAGCGCGCGCGCGGCGGCGGCGAAGCTGCCGGTGGTGGCCACCGTCTGCAGCATGGCCAGCGCGTCGGGGGTGAGGACGTCTCGGGCGCTCGTCATGGGGCGGGCTCCATCATTCAAATAATTTGAATGATGCCATCAAAACCGGGCGTCTTTCAGAGGGGGATGGAGGTCCAGAATTCTTCTCATCCGCTGCGCATCCGGCGCGGCCCACGACGAAAGCCCCGGCGCCCGAACCGGGTGGGGCAGCAAGGAGTTCGATATGTTGCAAGTGCGTAAATCCCAGGAACGCGGTTATGCCGACCATGGCTGGCTGCGCTCGTTCCACAGCTTTTCCTTCGCGGGGTACTACGATCCGGCCTACATGGGCTTCGGCAACCTGCGGGTGATCAACGAAGACCGCGTGGCGGCGGGCGCTGGCTTCGGCACCCACGGCCACCGGGACATGGAGATCATCAGCTACGTGCTCTCGGGCGAACTCGCGCACAAGGACAGCATGGGCAACATCGAATCCATTCCGCCGGGCGACGTGCAGCGCATGAGCGCCGGCCGTGGCGTGATGCACAGCGAGTTCAACCACAAGGCCGACCAGACCACGCACTTCCTGCAGATCTGGATCGAGCCCAAGGAACGCGGCATCGCCCCCGGCTACGAGCAGAAGCAGTTCAGCGACGCCGAAAAGCGCGGCAACCTGCGCCTGGTGGCCTCGCCCGACGGCCGCGACGGCTCGGTGACGGTGAACGCCGATGCGCGTCTGTTCGCCGGCCTGTTCGACGGCAGCGAGACTGCCAGCCTGGCGCTCGACCCGCAACGCAAGAGCTACGTGCACCTGGTGCGCGGCGAGCTCGAAGTCAACGGCCAGAAGCTCGTGGGCGGCGACGCCGCGATGCTCGAAGGCGAATCGCAACTCACGCTCGGCGCCGGCAAGGATGCCGAAGTGCTGGTGTTCGACCTGACGGCCTGAGACGGCGTCTTTTTTCTTTTCTTTGTTCCTTTCGCTTCAACAACCAACGAGGAGTTTCACCATGGCCATTACCACCACAACCACCGCCCCCAACGCTGCCCAGGACACCCTGGCACTCATCGGCCGCGTACTGCTCGCTGCGCTGTTCGTGCCCGCCGGCTTCGGCAAGCTCATGGGCTTTGCCGGCACCGTGGGATACATCTCCTCGGTGGGCGCACCGCTGCCGCAAGTGGCGGCAGTCATCGCGATCGTCGTGGAGCTGGGGCTCGGCCTGCTGACTTCATCGCTTCTTTGAGGAAATCCGTTTCATGGCAAACATCGTCGTTGTCTTCCATTCCGGCTACGGCCACACCCAGCGCGTGGCCCAGGCCGTGGCCGACGGGGCGGGCGCGCAGCTGCTCGCCATCGACGCCGACGGCAACCTGCCGGCCGGTGGCTGGGAGACGCTGGCCGCGGCCGACGCGATCGTCTTCGGCTCGCCGACCTACATGGGCGGCGTGAGCTGGCAGTTCAAGAAATTCGCCGATGCGTCGTCCAAGGTCTGGTACACGCAAGGCTGGAAAGACAAGCTCTTCGCCGGCTTCACCAACAGCGCCACGATGAACGGCGACAAGGTCACGACCATGACCTACCTGTGGACGCTGGCCATGCAGCACAGCGGCATCTGGGTCAGCATGGGCATCCTGCCGACCAACAACAAGGCGGCCACGCGCGACGCGATGAACTACGTCGGCGGCTACGGCGGGCTGCTCACGCAGTCGCCCTCGGACGCGAGCCCGGCCGAGATGCCCAAGGGCGACCTCGAGACGGCACGCGCCTTCGGCGAGCGCGTGGGCGCGGTGGCAAGGTCACGCGCATAACGCCCCACCGAACTTCGCCCACAAGGACACCACGATGACCGACACCATCCCCGAAATCCAATTGCTGCGGCCCCACGACAAGGACCTGGGCGGTGGCTTCAACGTGCGGCGCGTGCTGCCGGCGGCGCAGCGCCGCTCGGTCGGGCCCTTCGTGTTCTTCGACCACTTCGGCCCGGCCACCGAGCAGCCCGGCAACGCGCACGACGTGCGCCCGCACCCGCACATCGGCCTGTCGACGGTCACCTACCTGTTCGAGGGCGCGATGATGCACCGCGACAGCCTCGGCAGCGTGCAGGAGATCTTGCCCGGCGCCATCAACTGGATGACCGCGGGGCGCGGCATCGTGCACTCCGAGCGCAAGCCCGAGCGCCTCTTGGCCGACACTTTCGTGAACCACGGCCTGCAGCTGTGGGCCGCGTTGCCGCAGGCCCATGAAGAGGTCGAGCCCAGCTTCGAGCACACGCCGGCCGACGCCATTCCCGAGCTGACGGTGCAGGGCGTGCCCGTGCGCGTGCTGGTGGGCGAGGCCTTCGGCGTGCGCTCGCCGGTGAAGACGCTGGCGCAGACGGTCTACCTCGATATCGCGCTGCCGGCCGGCGGCCGTTTCGAGCTGCCCGCGCTGGCGCCTGAACTGGCGGTCTACATGGTCGACGGCGATGCGAGCGTGAACGGCGAGCCCGCGCCCGCCCACACGATGGCGGTGCTGCCCGACGGGCAGGGCGCGGTGTTCACTGCCGACACGGCCGTGCGCCTGATGGTGATCGGCGGCGAGCCGCTGGACGGCCCGCGCTACATCACCTGGAATTTCGTCTCGAGCCGGCGCGAACGCATCCTCGAAGCCGGCGCCGACTGGGCCGCGCAGCGCATGGGCCACGTGCCCGGCGAGACCGAGTTCATTCCGCTGCCGGGCAAGCCCTTCGGCGTGCGCGAGCCCGACACGGGCACGACGCCGGGCTGAGCCTTTTGCTTATTGCTTGATGCCGATGTCCGGGTCTTCCGAGGCCCGGGCGCTGGCATCCGATGCGCGCGCGCTGAGGTCGGGCGCCAGGGCCCGGCGGCCGTCGAACACGAAGCAGTCGCCGTGGTAGTGCGCGCCGCCGACGTCCTCGAAGTACTTGAGGATGCCGCCTTCGAGCTGCAGCACGTGCTCCACGCCTTCCTCGCGCATGAGGATGGCCGCCTTCTCGCAGCGGATGCCGCCGGTGCAGAAGCTCACCACCGTCTTGCCCTCGAAGTCGGCGCGGTGCGCCTTCAGGGCGGGCGGGAATTCGGTGAACTTGGTGATGCGCCAGTCGATCGCGCCGTCGAAGGTGCCTTCGTCGACTTCGAAGTCGTTGCGCGTGTCCAGCATCACGATCTCGCGGCCCTCGTCGTCGTGGCCCTGGTCGAGCCAGCGCTTGAGCGTGGGCGCGTCCACGCCGGGCGCGCGGCCGGCGGCGGGCTGGATCGCGGGGTGGTCCATGCGGATGATCTCGCGCTTGAGCTTCACCAGCATGCGCCGGAAGGGCTGCGTGGCCGACCAGCTTTCCTTGGTTTCGAGGTCGACAAAGCGCGCGTCGGCGCGCAGCTCGGCCAGGAAGGCGTGGATGGCCTGCGCCGTCCCCGCCAGAAACAGGTTGATACCTTCGGGCGCCAGCAGGATCGTGCCCATCAGGCCCAGGGCCTGCGCGCGCTCGCGCAGGGTCTCACGCAGCACGGGGCTGTCGTTGATGCCCACGAACTTGTAGGCGGCGATATTCAAAATCTCTTGCACGGGGCGGGATTGTAGGGATCACCGCACCACATCGTGGGGTGGCGCTTCCTACAATCGACGGATGTTTGTTCACCTGCGTCTGCACACCGAGTTTTCCGTCGTCGATGGCACGAATCGAATCGACGAAGTCATCAAGGCCGCCGCTGCCGACAAGCAGCCCGCGCTGGCCATCACCGACCTGAACAACCTGTTCGGGACGGTCAAGTTCTACAAACAGGGCCGGGGCAAGGGCGTCAAGCCCGTCATCGGCGCTGAAATCTTCATCGACGGGCTGGGCAAGGAGCCCGGCGCGCTGACCCGCCTCATTCTGCTGGTGCAGAACATGGAGGGCTACCTCAACCTGTCGGAACTGCTGGCCCGGGCCTGGACGCAGAACGTGGGCCGCGGCCAGTCGCAGGCGGCCTGCAAGCTCGAATGGCTGCAGGAACTGCAGGGCGGGCTGATCGCGCTGTCGGGCGCACAGGCCGGGCCGCTGGGCCAGCCGCTGCTGCAGGGCCAGGAAGAGCGCGCCGCCGAACTGGCGCTGCAACTGGCGGGCATGTTCCCGCACCGTTTCTACATCGAGCTGCAGCGCGCCGGCCGTCCCGAGGACGAGCCGCACGTGATCGCCGCCGTGAAGCTCGCCGCCCGCCTGAAGCTGCCGGTGGTGGCCACGCACCCGGTGCAGTTCGCCGAACGCCAGGACTACGAGGCGCACGAGGCGCGCGTGTGCATTTCCGAAGGCGAAATTCTTGGCAACCCGCGCCGCGTGCGCAAGTTCACCGAGGAGCAGTACTTCAAGTCGAGCGCCGAGATGCAGGCGCTGTTCGCCGATGTGCCGAGCGCGCTGGCCAACACGGTCGAGATCGCCAAGCGCTGCAACCTCACGCTGGTGCTCGGCAAGCCGCAGCTGCCCGACTTTCCCACGCCCTTCATTAGCGAAGGCGTGCGCATGCCGATCGGCGAGTTCTTCCGCCAGGAGTCGTTCGAAGGCCTGGAGGTGCGGCTGAAGCACCTGTACCCCGACGAAGCCAAGCGCGAGGCCGAACGGCCGCGCTACGTGGAGCGCCTGGAGTTCGAGATCAACACGATCCTGAACATGGGCTTCCCCGGCTACTTCCTGATCGTGGGCGACTTCATCAAGTGGGCCAAGGAAAACGGCTGCCCCGTGGGCCCGGGCCGGGGCTCGGGTGCGGGCTCGCTCGTGGCCTACGCGCTGAAGATCACCGACCTCGACCCGCTCGAATACAAGCTGCTGTTCGAACGTTTCCTGAACCCCGAACGCGTCTCGATGCCCGACTTCGACATCGACTTCTGCCAGGGCAACCGGGACCGTGTGATCGACTACGTGAAGGACAAGTACGGCCGCAACGCCGTGAGCCAGATCGCCACCTTCGGCACCATGGCCGCGCGTGCGGCCATCCGCGACGTGGGCCGCGTGCTCGACATGAGCTACATGTTCTGCGACGGCATCAGCAAGCTGATTCCGAACAAGCCGGGCATGTCGGTCACGCTGCAGTACCCGCCCGCGACCAAGATCGAAGGCGACAAGAACAACTACGCCATCGAGATGGAGCCGCAGCTGGCGGAGCGCATCGAGAAGGAAGAAGAAGTGCGCATGCTGGTCGAGCTCGCGCAGAAGCTCGAAGGCATGACGCGAAACATCGGCATGCACGCCGGGGGCGTGCTCATTGCGCCGGGCAAGCTCACCGACTTCTGCCCGCTGTACCAGCAGCCCGGCAGCGAATCGGCCGTGAGCCAGTACGACAAGGACGACGTCGAAGCCATCGGCCTCGTGAAGTTCGACTTCTTGGGCCTGGCCACGCTCACGATCCTGGAGATCGCGCGCGAGTTCATCATGAAGCGCCACAAGGGCCAGGAGAACTTCGCGTTCGAGAACATCCCGCTGAACGACGGGCCGACCTACCGCCTGTTCTCCGACGGCAAGACCGAGGCCGTGTTCCAGTTTGAATCCCGCGGCATGCAGGGCATGCTGAAGGACGCCCGGCCCACGCGCCTGGAAGACCTGATCGCGCTGAACGCGCTGTACCGCCCGGGCCCGATGGACCTGATTCCCAGCTTTGTGGCGCGCAAGCACGGCCGCGAAGACGTGGAGTACCCACACCCGGCCGTGGCCGAGATGCTCTCCGAGACCTACGGGATCATGGTCTACCAGGAGCAGGTGATGCAGACCGCGCAGATCCTGGGCGGCTACTCGCTGGGCGGCGCCGACTTGCTGCGCCGCGCAATGGGCAAGAAGAAGCTCGAGGAAATGGCCGAGCACCGCGAGAAGTTCCGCGCGGGCGCCCTGGCCACGCACGGCATCGTGCAGGACAAGGCCGACGAAATCTTCGACTTGATGGAGAAGTTCGCGGGCTACGGCTTCAACAAGTCGCACGCCGCCGCCTACTCGCTGCTGGCGTACCACACGGGCTGGCTCAAGGTCCACTACACGGCCGAGTTCTTCTGCGCCAACATGACCGTGGAAATGGACGACACGGACAAGCTCAAGCTCTTGTTCGAAGACGCCCAGAAGAACTTCAACATCACCTTCGAGCCGCCGGACGTGAACCGCGGCAACTACCGCTTCGAGCCGGTCACCAACCGGATCATCCGGTATGGCCTGGGCGCCGTGAAGGGCACGGGCCAGCTCGCGGTCGAGGCCGTGGTGCGCGCGCGCGAAGAGGGCGGGCCGTTCAAGAGCCTGTACGACTTCTGCGTGCGCATCGACCGCCAGCGCATCAACAAGCGCACGGTCGAAGCGCTCATCAAGGCCGGCGCGTTCGATGCCATCCAGCAGAACCGCGCCTCGCTCATCGCCTCGGTCGACCGCGCCTTCGAGTTCGCCATTGCCACGGCGGCCAATGCTTCGCAGGCCGACATCTTCGGTGACTGCGAGCACGGCTCGGCCACGCAGGAGCCCGACCTGGTCGACGCCACGCCCTGGGGCGTGAAAGAGCGTCTGACCTTCGAGAAGACGGCCGTCGGCTTCTACCTGTCGGGCCACCTGTTCGACGAGGTTTCGCACGAGGTGCGGCGCTTCTGCAAGCGCGAGATCGGCGACCTGCTCGACAGCCGTGACCCGCAGGTCATCGCCGGCATCGTGAGCGACTTCCGCGTCATCAACGGCCAGCGCGGCCGGCTGGCGATCTTCAAGCTGGACGACAAGTCGGAGTCCATCGACGCCACGGCCGACGAGGCGCTCATCAACGCCAACCGCAACACGCTGAAGGACGACGAGCTCGTCATCGTGAGCGGCAAGCTGCAGCCCGCGCGCGGCGGTTTCGAAGCGCGCTTCCAGGTGCAGCAGGTGTGGGACCTGGCCTCGGCGCGCTGCCGCTTCGGGAAGTTTCTGCGCGTGGCGGTCAACGGCAAGGTGCCAGAGATCGCGCGCCTCTTGAAAGACTTTCCGGCGCGCACCGAGCAGACCGAGGTCGGTGACCTGGTGCATGGCCTGCCCGTGCGCCTGTCCATGGCGCGGGGCGGGGCGCAGGTCGAGTTGCAATTGGGCGAGCGCGCGAAGTTCTTCCCGACCGATGCGGCGCTCGCGAGCTGGACCGCGCAGGCCGAAGCGGGCAAGGCGCAGGTCGTCTACGATTGATCGGGCCGCGCGGCCCCGGGGAACCTCGGGGCCTGCGCGCGGTCCATCAGTCTGTTGCAACCTGGCCTTGGGCCACTCACAGGAGGAATGACCGCATGCATTTCAAGAAGATCCTCAAGACCACCGCGTTGACGTTCGGCGTGGCGCTGCCCATGGCCGCGGCCTGGGCCCAGTACGCCGGCCCGAGCTCGGTGCCGAACCTGACGGTCAAGCAGCTGATCGAGACCGGCCAGGACGACCAGCACGCCACGGTGCGCGGCTTCATCGTCTCGCACGATGGTGGCGAGCACTACACCTTTGCCGACGACACGGGCCGCCTGAAGGTCGAGATCGACGCCAAGTACTTCCCGCCGGGCGTGAAGATCGACGACAAGGTGCGCGTCGAACTCAGCGGCGAGTTCGACAAGGACCGGCTCACCGGCAAGACCGAACTCGACGTCAAGCGCGTCATCACCGTCCTGCGCTGACCTCCGCCTTTTTCCCGAGCGCCTGCTCGACCTGGTCGAGCACGGCCTCGGGGGCGTGCAGCCAGTCCTTGGCCAGCACCTGCATCACCTGCCAGCCGAAAGCGTCGAGGATGCGCGGACGCGAGACGTAGCGCTCCAGCACGTTGTGGCGCGTGCCTTCTTGCGCCGCACCGTCCACGAGGAGGCCCAGCGCATAGTGGCCCTGGCCCGATGCGCGCACCGCGAGGTCGCAGCGAAAACGCGACTGCCCCACCTGTTCGTCCACCGCATGGCCGCGTGCGCGCAGCGCCTGCGCGATTTGCGCCGTGACCTCGTCCGTGCGCGCCTGGCGCGCCACGTGGCCGCGCGCCAGCGGGTTCATGCCTTCGAGCACGCGCCGCGCCGTGTCCTCGTCGCCGCGTGACAGGCACTCGGCATAGCGCAGGAAGTTCTTCAGCGCGGCCGCGCCTTCGTTGTGGTCGTTGGTGATCGCCTCGTGGCGGATGGTCGAGACCACCGCCATGTGGTGCTTCGCGCGGCTGAAGATCACGTTCAGCCGCTTCTCGCCACCGCGCTGGTTGATGGGGCCGAAGTTCATCAGCATGCGGCCCTCGGGGTTGGGGCCGTAGCAGATGCTGAGGATGATGATGTCGCGCTCGTCGCCCTGCACGTTCTCCAGGTTCTTGATGAAGAGGCCGCAGAACTGGTCGTCTTCCTCGCGCACGTACTCGGCTTCGAGCCGCGCCGCGAAGTCGGCATCGACCGCGCCGAGCGCGTTCAGCTCCTCCTCGATCTCGCCCTGCTGCGCCTCGGAGAACGCCACGATGCCCAGGCTGCGCCCGGTCTCGCGCCGCAGCAGCTCGCGCACCAGCTGCGCGATGTGGCGCGCCTCGCCGTCGTTGATGCGGTTCTCGTACACCGCATCGGCCACGCGGTGGAAGCTGATGGCGCGCGAGAGCAGGGCGTCGACCTGCGCCTTCACGGACTCGTCCGTCGGGCTGCGCGACTGCACCACGATCTCGCCGCGCTCGGGCGCGGGCAGGCTGCGGTCGGGAATGGTGTAGAGGTTGCCCGCGTAGAAGGCCGCGTTCGAAAAGCCGATGAGCGATTCGTAGCGGCTGCGGTAGTGCCAGGCCAGCAGCGTGGCCGGCAGGTTGCGCGCGCCCTGGTTCAGCAGGCTGTCGGCGTCGAGCACGACGGCGATGCGTTCGCCTTCCTCGCCGCTTTCTGCATCGTCGCCTGCCACCGACACGGTGTCTTCCTCGGCGTCGCGGCCCGACGAGAAGAAGCTCGTGGGCGGCAGCTGCATCTCGTCGCCCACCACGATGATTTGCGGCGCGCGGTACAGCGCGGGCACGGCTTCTTCGACCGGGATCTGGCTGGCCTCGTCGAAGATCACCACGTCGAACAGGTCGGCCGCGAGCGGCAGCGTGTCGGACACCGACAGCGGGCTCATGAGCCAGATCGGCTTCATGTCGCGCACCACGCGGCCGGTGTCGCCACTGGCCAGTTCGCGGATCGCCTTGTAGCGCATGGTCTTGCCGAACTCGTGCTCGAGCTCGCGGCGGCCGGCGTTGTAGCTCTTCTTGAAGACCTTGCCGTCGGCGTCGAGCTGGCTGGCGGGCAGGGCGCTCTTTTGCACATGGTCGCGGAAACGCTGGCGCACCGCGGCGGCGAGCGTGCGCGCATTGCGTTCGAGCAGCTTGCGTTCGCCTTCGCCCAGGCGCTGCGCATGGCGCGCGAGCGTGGCGCCGTCGAAGCGCGGCAGCCAGCGCTCGGTGCGGTAGACGCGCTCCAGCCCTTCGCGCGCGACGGCGTACTCGATGGCCTCGGGCGGCAGCGGCAGGGTGCGCAGCGCGGCGGCCACGGCCGGGTCGGCGTCGGCCAGTTCCTGCAGCGGCTGGAGCACCGACGGCAGCGCGTCGGCCTGGTCGCGCAGCGTGCGGGCCAGGGCGTCGAGCGCGTCCAGCGGTTGCGCGCCAGCGTCGTGCAACAGGTCGCGCCAGAGAGCGTCGAGCGTGTCGACGCGCGGCGCGGCGGCAACGAGCTGTTCGACGCTGCGGCGGCCCGCGTCGGTGCGCAGGTGGGCCTGGAACGCCGCGCGCAGGCCGGCGCCGGCGTCGATGCCGCGCATCGCCTGCAGCTGCTGCGCGAAAGCCTCGGCGTCGGTGCAGCCGTAGTCGGCCTCGAGGCGCGCCGCCTGCTGGTCGAGCGCGGTGCGCGCGGCCTGTTCGGCGCGCAGGTCTTCGAGGATCTGGCTGGGCTGCGGACGCACGGCATGCGCGGCGAAGTCGTAGCGGCGCTTGAGTTCGCCCGACAGGCGCCACCACGAGGGCTGAAGCCAGCGCAGCAGCGAACCCTGCTGCGCGCGGGCCTGCGCGAGCGCGGCCTCGGTGTCGCCGGGCGAGAGCTTGTCGCGCCAGTGGGCGGTGCGCTGCAGCTGCGCGTCGAGCGCCTGCTGCAGCGTGCGTCTTTCGTTCAGGGCGGTGCCGAGCGCGAGGCTGCTCGGGTGCGCCGCATCGAGCAGCGCCAGCTGGCCGCGCGCGGCCAGCGAGGCGACGCTGCGCGCATCGGCCACCACGGCCAGCGCATCGCGCCACAGCACGCCGGCCTCGGCCAGCGGTGGCCAGGCGTCGACCAGCGCATCGCGGCAGGGGGCGCTCAGGTCGATGGCGCGTTCACTGCGTTCGACCAGCCGCGCCAGCGGTTTCTCCTGCGCCAGCAGCGAGGGTGCGAGCTGCGCGAACACATGCTGCGCGAAGCTGGGCGCGCCCAGGCTTTCGGTCACGGCCAGGTGCAGGCGCGACACCAGCTCCGCATGCCGGCGCCAGGCCGCGAACGCGGGCAGCGCCTCGGCCTGCAGCGGCGTGAGCGACGGGTCGCCAGCCTTGAGCGCCACCAGCCGCGAGAGCAGCTCGCGCAGCGTCACCGCGATGTGCTCGGGCACGTCGTGCATGGCGGCGTCGAAGCGTTCGAGCGCGCGCAGGTCGAGGTCCATGGCGTCGAGCACCTGCGTGCGCTCGGTGCTTTCCTGCGCCAGCGTGCCAGGCGCCTCGAGCCACAGCTCGTAGGTCTTGCGCAGGTTCTGCACGAAAGCCTTCTTGTCGCCCTGGGAGTCGTGGATCATGCAGCACAGCTCGTCCAGCCCCTGCTGGCGCAGGCGGTGGAACACGACGTCGATGGCGGCGCGTTTCTCGCAGACGAAGAGCACGCGCTGGCCGCGGCCCACGTAGTCGGCGATCAGGTTGGTGATGGTCTGCGACTTCCCCGTGCCCGGCGGGCCCTGGATGATGTAGCTGGTGCCGGTGCGCGCCAGCGCCACCGCGGCGGTCTGCGTGGCGTCGGCCTGCACCACGGGCCACTGGTCGGCCAGCGGCAGCGCGGGCGGCGTCTCGCCGTCGACGCGGCGCGGCTGCAGCGAGAACACGCGGTCGAAGGCTTCGCTCGCCAGGTCGGATTCGGCCAGCCCCGAGTAGTCGCGCACCAGCGACATCTTGCGGTGGTTGAAGTTGCCCAGCGTCACGGCCGTGAGGTCGATGTCCCACTGGTAGGGGTTGCCGCTGCTCTCGCGCAGCGCGAAGGTCTTGCGCTCGGTGTCGTCGACCGCCGTGGCCGCCATCTGCGGCGCGCGCGGCTGCGGCGCGCCGCCGATGGCCTCGCGCACCGGCAGCGGCACGGGTCGCACGCGCGCATGGAACAGTTGCAGCCCGCGCGGGCGGAAGTCGTCCTGCGCGTAGCTGAAGTCTTGCGCGGCCACCGGCACCGCCGAGGGCGAGCGCACGCGGGTGCGGCGCTTGAACTGTTCGAGCCGCTGGCGCGCGCGCTGGTGCATCACGGCGATCTCGGGCTGCTTCACGAGCCGCAGCTGCACGCCGGGCTCGCTCTGCGCGATCTGCGCCGACAGCTGCGCATGGAACTGCTCGAGCGAGGTCTCGCGCAGGTCCACCGTCTCGGGCAGCGCGATGCCATAGAGCTGGCGCAGGTGGTGGCGCAGCGTGGGGTTCACCTGCGCCTCGCTGGCCGAGGCTTCGAGCAGGTACTGGTCGCGCACGCCTTTCTTGCGCGTCAGCTCCACCGGCAGCATCAGCAGCGGCGAGGCGATGCGTTCGGCGCGTTCGGCCTCGCCTTCCTTGAGGTTGTGCCAGCGCAGGAAGGCGATCACCAGCGACAGCTGCGAGAAGCCGTACTCGGCCCGGTCGCGCCGCGCCTCCTGCAGGATGCGGTCGAGCGCGCCCGGCAGGTAGGGCTGGTCCTCGAAGCGCAGCCAGCGCGCGAGCGGCACGGGGTCGCAACTGGCAATGTCAGCGGCAAAGCGGCCGTCCCACACGCACAGCTGGTCGGTGCGGATGCTGTTGAGGTCGACCACCAGCGGCACGCTGGCGATGGTGAGGTTCACATGCGCCTGCGTCGGCTTGAAGTACAGCAGGCGGTTGCGTCGCGACAGGTCGAACAGGCGGTCGCGCAGGTGCAGCTGGATCGCCTGGCGGCGCTGGCCCGCGCCGTCCCTTGCCGGTGCGATGCGGTCCAGGCCGAGGTCGACGGGCTGGTCGCGGTAGGTCTCGAGGCGGCGGATGACCGAGGGCAGGTCGCGCGCGCGCTCGTGGCGGTCGAGCGCGGTCATCTCGAAGATCACGGCGGCCACCACCGGGTGCAGCCGGCGGTTCAGTTCGAACAGGTTGCCGCGGTGCGTGGCGAAGCGGGTCAGGTCGTCGCCGTCGGTGAAGTCGAGCCCGCACGACAGGCTGGCCAGCACCTGGCCCAGGCACAGGATGTCGCCGAGCGCGTCGTGGTGGCCCAGGCGCAGTTCCCACGCGGTGTAGCCGGGCAGGTAGACGGGGCGCGTGGGCACGGTGTCGGGGCCGGCCTCGGGCATCACCGCGAGGTTCTCGAGCGCCACGCCGGCGTCGGCATCGACGGTCAGGCGCGTTTCGCCGACCACGCGCAGCACGGAGGCGGCGGGTTGTTCGAGGGGCGCGATGGCCTCGGGGTGGCGGCGTGGTGCCGTGCCTTCAGGCTGGACGAGTGCCAGCGCGGGTTCGGCGGGTGCGTCGGTCACGCGGTAGGCGAAGGCGTTGCCGAGCGCGGCGACGTGGCCGAGGTCGTGCAGGGCCGAGACCTCGCGCAGCAGCGGCAGCACGAGCTTGAGCACGTCGTCGGTCTGCAGGCCGCCGTGGGCCTCGGCGGTGGCGAGCAGTTGCAGGAGCGGGGCGGGAGCGAGGGTCATGCGGCGGCGGCCTGCGAAGAAGAAGTGGCGGCCTTGTCGAGCAAGGCGGCGGCGTCGCGCTTGACGCGGGTGAAGTTGCGCTTGGAAAGACCCAGGTCCTTCAGCGCGCGCTGTTCGAAGGGCGTGTCGCAGCCGAGCGCATCGGCCAGGCCCAGCGCGGCGGCGAGGGTGACGTCGTCCATCTCGGGATCGGCGGCGACGAAGTCGACCAGCACGCTGGCCAGGTAGTCGTGCAGGCCGGTGGGCGCGGGTTCGGGCGGGGGCATGGCCGAGGTGGGCGGCGCGAAGTCGGGGAAGAAGCGGCGCGCATGCGCCAGCAGCGACTCCGACTGCAGCACGGGCCGTTGCAGCAGCTGCGCCAGGGTGCCGCGCGTGAGCGCGCTCACGCGCTGCTGGCCGAGCACGTCGAGCGTGGCCAGGTCGAGCGGACCTTCGAGCGCGGCGGCCAGCCATTCGTCGGCGTCGTGCTCGCGGCCGGCCCACAGGCGCAGCGCGCGGGCGCGCACGAACACCTCGGGGTGGCTCACGCCGCGCGTCTGCAATGCCTTGTTGTTGGGGTCGGCGCAGATTTCCTCGGCCTGCGCCAGGTAGCTCGCCACGTTGACCTGCGTGAGACCGGTCTCGATCTTGATGAGCGCGCTCACGGCGGGTTCGAGCGCGCCGCAGGCCACGCAGCCGCCGCGGTCGGCAAAGGCCTCTGTGTACAGCGCATGGCGCCGCGCGGCCTGCAGGTGGCTCGCGTCGGCGCGCGGGTCGGCCGCCGTGGCGTGCAGCAGGCGGTCGACGACGTGGTGCTTGCCGCCGTCGCGCTCCCACAGCAGGTAGTGCGCGAGCTCGTGGCCGAGCACGGCTTGGCGCTCGGGCGACTGCAGCTTTTCGAGCAGCGGGCCCGAGAGCACGATGTGCGCCTCGCCCGGCACGACGTAGATCGCGGCGTTCATGGCCGCGCCGTCGCCGGACGGGGCCTGGTAGAGCGTGATGCGCGCCGTGACGCCCAGCCGCTGCGCGGCCAGGGTGGCGTCGGCATGCAGGTCGGGGTGCGCGTCGGCGTCGAGCCGGTAGGCGCTGCGCAGCAGTTCGGCGCGCATGGCGGCCGTGTGTTCTTCGCGCGCTTCGGCGGAGGCGGCCCAGCGCCAGGCCTCGGGTTCGTTCGCCTGAAGGTGAGCGGCCAGTGCCTGCTGGTAGGGCAGCGGCGTCAGGTCTTGGAGGCGAACGGCAGGGAAAGAGTCGACCATGTCAGGAGCGCCAGCAACAATGAGTTGCCGACGATCCTAAACGAGCGGGTGGTGTCGCTTGCAATCACCCACGATGTAGGTGATTGCGAGTGTCAGCGCTTGGGCTTGAGCGTGACGATGAGCGACGGGAAGATGCGCCCGTCCGTGTCGCGCGGCAGCTTGTCGGTCTTGCGCAGGCCGCGTTCGGCCGCTTCGTCCCAGGCGGGCAGGCCGCTGGACTTGGCGAGCTTGACGCCGACGATGGTGCCGTCGGGTGCCAGCCGCACTTCGAACTCGGCCTCGGGGTTGCCGTTCACGCTGTCGGCATCGGGGAAGGTGATGTTCGGGCGCACGGCGGCAGCGATGCGGCCGGCGTAGCCGCTGGACGGGCCGGACGAACGCTGGGCGTTGCCCTTGGCATCGTCGCTGCCGCTGGCGCCCGCCAGGCCTTGCATGCGCTTGAGCGTCGCGGCGCGGTCGGCTGCGGCCTGCTTGGCGGCTGCCTCCGCCTTCTTCGCTTCGGCCTGCTTGGCCTCGGCTTCCTGCTGCTTCTTCTGCTCGGCCAGTTTCTTCTGCTGTTCTTTCTTGCGCTCGGCTTCGTCCTCGGCGCGCTCCTTGGCCTCGAGCTCCTTCTTCTTTTGCTGCTGCACGCGCTGCTGCTCGAGCTCGCGCTCCTTCTGCGCCTTCTGTTCCTTGAGCTTCTTCTCGCGCTCCAGCGCGATGTCGGGCGCAGGGGCGGGCG
>NZ_JBWKXQ010000071.1:0-36924 GCF_059423125.1 Variovorax sp. GW531-E2
CCCATGAAGACCCCGACCCACGCCATCGACCCCCAACTGCTGCGCAGCGCCGCCGGCCAGGCCGTCGCCGTGCTCAAGCTGCTGGCCCACGAGGCCCGGCTGCTGCTGCTGTGCCAGCTCTCGCAGGGCGAGATGTGCGTGAGCGACCTCGAAAGCACGCTGGGCATCCGCCAGCCCACCCTGTCGCAGCAGCTGTCGGTGCTGCGCACCGAAGGCGTGGTGGACACCCGCCGCGAGGGCAAGAACATCTACTACCGCGTGGCCGACCCGGCCCTGCTTGAGATCCTGGCGGTGCTGTACCGCCTCTACTGCCCGAAGGAGAACTGAAGATGCCCACCATCGACTGGCCTCATTTCACGCCCTGGGCCGCACTGGCCGGCGGCGTGCTCATCGGACTTTCCGCGGCGATGTTCGTGCTGCTCAACGGGCGCATCGCCGGCGTCAGCGGCGTGCTGGGCGGCCTGCTGCGCCCCATGAAGGGCGACATGGCCTGGCGCGCGGCCTTCGTGCTCGGGCTGGTCGGCGCGCCGCTCGTCTACGGGCTCTTCGCCGTGCTGCCCGCGGCGCAGATCGACGCGGGCTACGGCACGCTCGCGCTGGCCGGCCTGCTGGTGGGCGTGGGCACGCGCTACGGCGCGGGCTGCACCAGCGGCCACGGCGTGTGCGGGCTGGCGCGGCGCTCGCCGCGTTCGCTGGTCGCCACGCTGGCTTTCATGGCCGCGGGGTTCGCCACGGTCTTCGTGGTGCGCCACCTGTTGAACCTCTGAACCGGGAGACCTGCCATGTGGACCGCCATTGCTTCCTTGCTCGCCGGCCTTGTCTTCGGGCTCGGCCTCATCGTCTCCGGCATGGCCAACCCGGCCAAGATCCTGGGTTTTCTTGACGTGGGCGGGGCCTGGGACCCGTCGCTCGCCTTCGTGATGGCCGGCGCGGTGGCGGTGAGCACCGTCGGCTTCCTGCTCGCGGGCCGTCGCAAGGAGTCGCTGCTCGGCGGGCCGCTCACGCTGCCCAGCCTGCGCCACATCGACCGCCGCCTGGTCGGCGGCAGCCTGCTGTTCGGCGTCGGCTGGGGCATCGCGGGCTTCTGCCCCGGCCCCGCGCTGGTCTCGCTCGGCACGGGCGAGGTCAAGGCGCTGGTCTTCGTGGGCGCCATGCTGCTGGGCATGGGCCTGTTCGAGCTGCTCGAGCGCCGCCGCTTCGCGCGGCGCCCGGCCTCAGCCTGAGAAGGCGTGCCTGCTCAGCCGTACAGGTACTGCGGCAGCCACAGCGTCAGCCCCGGCCAGATGTACATGAACACCATGCACAGGATGACGATCAGCATGTACGGCATCATCCCCGCAAAGATCTGGTTGATCGTCACGTGCGGCGGTGACACCCCCTTCAGATAGAAGGCCGACATCGCCACCGGCGGCGACAGGAACGCCGCCTGCAGGTTCACGAACACCAGCACGCCGAACAACAGCGGATCGATCTGGAAGTGCGCCAGCAGCGGCAGGAAGATGGGCACGAAGATCACGATGATCTCGGTCCACTCCAGTGGCCAGCCCAGCACGAAGATGATCGCTTGCGACAGCAGCAGGAACTGCAGCGGCGACAGGTTCATGCTCAGCACCCACTCCTCGACGATGCGCTGGCCGCCCAGCAGCGCGAACACCGCCGAGAACAGCGCCGAGCCCACGAAGAGCCAGCAGACCATCGAGGTGGTCTTGAGCGTGAGGAACACCGCCTCCTTGATCTTCTTGAAGTTCAGCGTGCCGGCCTGCCACGCCATCAGGAAGGCGCCGGCCGCGCCGACCGCCGCCGACTCGGTGGCCGTGGTGATGCCGAACAAAATCACGCCCAGCACCACCAGCGTGAGCGTGGCCAGCGGCATCACAGACGACACCAGCATGCGCAGGATCTCGAACTGCTCCGCGTCCATGCGCCAGTAGTACCAGCCCAGCAGCGCGAGCGTGAAGAGGCAGGCCACCCAGAAGCCGGTGTAGAAGGCATCGGGCACCGCGGCGGTCTTGGGTGCCTCGACCGCGTCGCCCAGCTGCTGCAGGCCACCTTCACCGGCAGGGGCGGCGGCGGGCTCGCTGCCCGGAGGTTCCTCGACGCCGCCGGGGGGCTCCTGCAGGCCGCTGCCTTCGGTGGTGTTCGCGGGTTCGTCGGTGCTCGGCGGCTCGGCCAGCCCGGTGCCGGACGGCTCGGCGACGGCCGGCGCGGCGGCTGCGGGCTCGCCGGTCTTCTGCGTCGCCTGCTGCGTGGCCACCGGGGCGGCCGCGTTGTTGTCCTTCTGCGAGTAGATGGTCACGTACCACCACACCGAGCCCAGTGTGACGGCGGCCAGCGCCAGCGGCACCAGCGCGCTCAGCAGGCCGCGCAGCAGCATCCACCAGCTCAGGCGCACGCCCTCGACCGCGCCGCGCAAGGCACGCCCCGGCGCCACCACGGCCGCGGCGAGCGCGGGCAGCATGCGCGGGGAGTAGCTGGCCGCGAGGTGGGCCACCCAGGGCGTGATGGGGGCGCGCTGCTGGTCGATCGGCATCTTGGGCGCCACCTTCGGTTGCAGCACGGCCCAGCCGATCACGTAGATCAGGTACAGCAGGGCGAGGAAGAAGCCCGGGAACATCGCCGCCGCATAGAGCTTGACCACCGACTGCCCGGCCACGGCCGCGTACACGATGATCATCACCGAGGGCGGAATGAGAATGCCCAGCGTGCCGCCGGCCGTGATCACGCCGGCTGCCAGGCGCGTGTCGTAGCCCGCGTTGAGCATGGGGCGCATCGCGATCACGCCCATCAGCACCACCACCGCGCCCACCAGGCCGCTCGCGATGCCCCAGAAGGTGCACACGATGAGCGTGGTCACCGCCAGCGAGCCCGGCACGCGGCGGAAGGCGAGCTGCACGCTGTGGAACATCTTGTCGACGAGCGCGCCGCGCTCCATCACATAGCCCATGAGCACGAAGAGCGGGATGGACAGCAGTGTCTCGTTGGTCATGGCCCCGAAGGCGCGCTGCACCATCAGGTCGAAGACCTTGTTGTCGAGCCAGGGCGAGGCGGGGTCGTAGAAGGCGATGAAGCCGAAGAACATGCCCAGGCCCATCAGCGTGAACGCCGTGGGAAAGCCGAGCATGATCACGAAGACGATCAGGCCCAGCATCAGCAGGCCGAGTGCGGGTTCGCTCATGCTGCGCCTCCCGTCGTGTCGCTCTTGCGCTGCTGCGCAGCCTGTTCGATGGCGTGGGCCTTCTCGATCACCTCGCGCTTGTCGGCCTCGTTCACGTAGCTGCTGCTGGCGAGCTGGTCGCCGACCACGTCCATTTCTTCCGCGTCCTTCAGGCGCGGCGTCCACACGCCGGTCTTCAGGCACAGCACGCAGCGCACCATCTCGGCGAGGCCCTGCACCAGCAGCACCGCGCCGGCCACGGGGATCACGAACTTGAAGGGGTACACCGGAATCGGGTCGGCGTTGAAGGTCTGTTCGCGCATCGCGAGCGATTCACCGAAGTAGGTCCAGCCCGACCAGGTGAGCGCCACCACGCCGGGCAGGAAGAAAACCGCGAACAGCACGAGGTCGAGCGCGGCCTGCGTGCGCGGCTTCATGCTGCCGTAGAAGAAATCGCCGCGCACATGGCCGGCCTGCGAGAGCGTGTAGGCGCCGCCCATCATGAACAGCGTGCCGTACAGCATGTTGTTGGCATCGAAGATCCAGGCCGTGGGCGCGTTCAGCGCATAGCGCTTGAACACCTCGCCGCACACCAGCAGCATCAGCGCGACGATGAGCCACGAGAAGGTCTTGCCCACCAGCATGCTGAACCGGTCGACGGCGTGGAGGAAGCGTTGGATGGTCATGGCGGCAGCAGCATGGGCGAGGCCCGTTCATGGAACACCGTGGCGCCAGCGATGCCGGGCCACCGGTGTTGCCCCCTGTGCGGGGGGAAGGCGCGCGCAGGAACGACGTGCGCGCCGACGGGAAGCATCAGCTCTTCTTTTTCCCGAAGTAGTGGTTGTAGGCCATCTTGAAGTCGACGCCATAGTCGTTCTGCCACTGCAGCGCACGCTCGGCGAACACGCGCTGCGACTCCAGCACCTTCTTGAAGAGCGGGTTCTCGCCGGCCTTCTTTTCCACCGTCTTGTCCCAGGCCGCGAGTTGCGCGCGCAGCACGGCGTCGGGCGTCTTGTAGAACTTGATGCCGGCTTTCTTCATGTCGGCGTAGTCCTGCGAGTTGCGCTGCACCGCCTTCCAGCTCATGTCGGCACTGGCGGCCTGCACGGCGTAGTCGATGATGGAGCGCAGCTCCTGCGGCATGGCGCTGTACTTGCCCTTGTTGAACAGCACCTCGAACTGCTCGCCCGACTGGTGGAAGCTCTGCAGCATGCAGTTCTTCACCACGTCGGGAAAGCCCAGCACGCGGTCGCTCGAGGCGTTGTTGAACTCGGCCGCGTCGATCAGGCCGCGGTCCAGCGCGGGCACGATCTCGCCGCCGGGCAGCGGGTTCACCGCGGTGCCCATCTCGGTGAACATGTCCACGGCCAGGCCCACGGTGCGGAACTTCAGGCCCTTCATGTCCTCGACCTTGGCCACCGGCTTCTTGAACCAGCCCAGCGGCTGCGTGGGCATGGGGCCGTACAGGTACGACACCACTTCCATGTTCAGGCTTTTGTAGATCTCGTCGAGCAGCGCCTTGCCGCCGCCGTAGTTGTGCCAGGCCAGCACGGTGTTGGCGTCCATGCCGAAGCCGGGGCCCGACCCCCACAGCGCCAGCGCCGAGTTCTTGCCGTAGTGGTAGGCCACCACGCCGTGGCCGCCGTCGAGCGTGCCCTTGTTCACCGCTTCGAGCAGCTGGAAGGCGGGCACGACGGCGCCCGAGGGCAGCACCTCGATCTTCAGGCGCCCGCCGGCCATGTCGTTCACCTTCTTGGCGAAGTCGTTGGCGTACTCGTGGAAGATGTCCTTCGCCGGCCAGGTGCTCTGGAAACGCAGCGACGTGGTTTGGGCCATGCTGACCATCGGCGCGGACATCGCGCCTGCGGCCACCGCCGCGCCCTTGAGAAGGCTGCGACGGCGGGGCGATTTGCTGTCTGTCATGTGTCTCTCCATATAGTTCTCTGACCGGAACACCCAGGCCGTCGTCTTCACGTTATGGTTTCGACTGGCCGCGACCGCCATCTTTGGCGCGCCACACCTTGTGACAAACAGGGTTTTCACGAACCGGTGAAAAATTCCATCATCCGGCGTGCAGATCGATCGCCCGCAGCCGCCAAAGGCTTCGGGCTTACCCTAGAGATTCGAGAGAGAAAGCAACCATGAGTGAACCCGTTGGAGAAAAAGGCTACGCCGGCGATGTGACGCCCGAGCAGGCGGCGCAGTGGATGGCGAGCGGCGAGGCCGTGCTGGTGGACGTGCGCACCGACGCCGAGCGCGAGTGGGTCGGCTACGTGCCCGGCGCCGTGCCGCTGGCCTGGAAGCAGTGGCCGGGCATGGCGATCAACCCGGCCTTCGACGACGGCGTGCGCGCCGCCGCAGAGGGCGGCAAGAAGCTGGTGCTGCTGTGCCGCAGCGGCGTGCGCTCGATCGCGGCGGCCAAGCGCGCGACCGAGCTGGGTGCGCAGGCCTACAACATCCTCGAAGGCTTCGAGGGCAACCCGGACGAGAGCGGGCACCGCGGGTTGATCGGCGGCTGGCGCAAGCGCGGGCTGCCCTGGCGCCAGAACTAGAGCGCGCCGCCCGCCTCACTCGGCCGTGGCCGGGTCGATCACGCTGTACACCCGGTCCACGCGGTTGGCCGGGAAGCCGCCGAGTTCCGCGTGCCGGCGCACGAGGGCCTCGTCGGTGGCCTGGTAGACGCAGTAGATCCGGTCGTCGGCCACGTAGCTGTGGATCCACTGGATGTCGGTGCCCATGCTGCTGAGCACGCCGCAGGATTTTTGCGAGATGGCTTTCAGGTCCGCCGCGGTGAACTGGCCGGCGCCGGGGATCTCTCGCTCGATGACGAACTTGGGCATGGCGGTACTCCTGTCTAGAATCGGTCGAAGGCGACCAGGACCTATGGTGCCGACGCGAAGCCGTCCTGTATTGCCCGTCTCGCCGGACTTGTTGTCCGGAACCCCGCCCTCGCTAGCCGGGAGGTGACCATGGATGTCTTGTCGGACGTGCTGCGGACCATCCGCCTGGAGGGCGCGCTGTTCCTGAACGGGGACATGTATGCACCCTGGTGCTTCAAGGTACCCAGGGGCGCGGACATCGCGCAGGTGCTCAGGCCCGGCGCACAGCGCCTCGCCATCTGCCACCTCGTGCTGCAAGGCGAATGCTGGGCCCAGGTCGAAGGCGAGGCGCCGCTGCGCGCGCACGCCGGCGACGTGATCGCCGCGCCGCATGGCGATTCGCATGTGCTGGGCAGCGGCCTGCAGCATGCGGCGGTGGACATGTCGCATGTGGTGAGTCCGCGAGCCCCCGAGCTGGCGCGCGTGCGCTACGGCGGCCAGGGCGAGCGCACCTTATTGGTCTGCAGCTGGTTCGCGTACGAAGGCGACGCGCCCAACCCCGTCATGGCGAACATCCCGCGCCTGTTCACCACGCCCTTGCGCAGCAGGCCGGCAGGCCCGTGGATCGAGCAGTCGGTCAACTTCGTCCTGGGGGATGCGGCGTCGCACACGCCCGGCTCTGAGATGGTGGCCGCGAAGGTGGCGGAAGTGCTGTTCACCGAAGTGCTGCGCGGCTACATCGAATCCATGCCCGCCAACAACCCGGGCTGGCTGGCGGGCCTGCGCGACCCGCACGTGAGTCGCTGCCTGGCGCTGATGCACGCCGAGCCCGCGCGCAACTGGACGGTCGATGCGCTGGCGCAGGAAATCCACGTCTCGCGCAGCGTGCTGGCGGACCGCTTCACCGAACTGGTGGGCGCGCCGCCCATGCACTACCTGGCGCGCTGGCGCATGGTCCTGGCCGCCGGCATGCTGCGCAAGGACCAGGGCAACCTGGCGCGCATTGCCGAAGGCGTGGGTTATGAATCGGAAGCCGCTTTCAACCGCGCGTTCAAGCGCGAGTACGGCGTGTCGCCAGGGGCCTGGCGGCACAACGGCGCCTAGCGAGGCGCCGTTGCGGGGGTCAGAGTGCCGGAATGCGCAGCTTCTGTCCCGGATAGATCTTGTCGGGGTGCGACAGCATCGGCTTGTTCGCCTCGAAGATCGCGTTGTACTTGTTGGCGTCGCCGTAGTACTTCTTCGAGATGGCCGAGAGCGTGTCGCCGCGCACCACGTCGTGGTACTGGGCGGGTGGCGCGGCCGGGGCGACGAGGTTGTTGTCCACGCTCGTGACGTTGGCCACGTTGCCCGCGGCGAGCGCGGCTTTCTCGCTGGCTTCCTGCGAGGGCGCCTGGCCCGCGAGGGTGACGACGCCGCTGCTGGCGGTGTAGGTCACTTCCAGTCCGGTGAGGCCGAGGTTCTGGGTCTCGATGTAGGTCTTGATGGCCGCGGCGGCTGCCGTGTTCGCATCGGGCGTGGCCGCCTGGGCCGACGAACCGCCGAACAGTTTTTCACCGGCTTCCTTGATGAAGCTGAGCAATCCCATGGTTTTCTCCTTGTGCCGTGGTGGATGGAAAAGGCGAATGTAGCGGTGGAACCGGGACCCTCCGCGTAGGCCCGCGCCGCGACTGTCAAAGAGGCGCCAGCAGGAATAACAACAAAGTCGCAATAATCGCGCGCATGTCTTCCCCCTTCCTCGCCATCGACATCGGCAACACCCGGCTCAAGTGGGCGCTTTACGAGGGGGCCTTCCCCGGTGCGGCACTGCAGGCCCATGGTGCCGAGTTTCTCGACCACATCGAACGCCTGGCCGATGGCCCCTGGGCCGAGCTGCCGGCGCCCGGTTCCATGCTGGGCTGCGTCGTGGCCGGCGACACCTTGCGGCGGCGCGCCGAAGAGCAGATCACCGAACGCTTCGACTGCGCCCCGCGCTGGGTGGTGTCGAGCGCGGGCGAGGCCGGCATCGTCAACGGCTACGACCATCCGACGCGGCTGGGCGCCGACCGCTTCGTGGCCATGATCGGCGCGCGCCACCGCATGCTGTCGCAGGGGCCCGAGCGGCCGATGGTGGTGGTGCTGATCGGCACGGCCGTCACCGTCGAGGCGATCGATGCCAGCGGCAAGTTTTTGGGCGGCCTCATCTTGCCGGGCCACGGCATCATGCTGCGCGCGCTCGAATCGGGCACGGCGGGCCTGCACGTGCCCACCGGCGAGGTGCGCGAATTTCCCACCAACACCAGCGACGCGCTGACCAGCGGCGGCACCTACGCCATCGCGGGGGCGGTCGAGCGCATGGTGCAGCACGTGCGCTCGCACTGCGGCGCCGAGCCGGCCTGCTTCATGACCGGCGGCGCGGGCTGGAAGATGGCGCCCGCCATGAACGGGGACTTCGAACTGGTCGAGAGCCTGATCATGGACGGCCTGCTCGTCATCGCGAAGGCACGGGCCCCGGCGGCGGCCGGCTGACCCGTCTTCCTTCTTCTCACCGCCTCATCAGGGCTCGGGCTTCATCAGCGCCTCGCCCATGGCCTGGAAGGCGGGCAGGGTGAGCGGGTCGTTGCCCGCGTTGGCGGCGATCGGGTGCGCGGCGTAGCGCACGATCACCATCTCGGCCTTCGGGTCGACGTAGATGCTCTGGCCGTGGATGCCGCGCGCCATGTACGCGCCGTGCGGGTTGTGCGAGACCCACCACATGTTCCGGTAGCTCCAGCCCGGCAGCAGCGCGTAGCCCGCCTTCGCGAACTTGGCCGGATCGGCGCCGCGCTGGATGTCGTCGACCACCGCCTTGGCGATCGCCTGCTGCCCGTTGGGCGCACGCCCGCCGTTGCGCAGCGTCTCGCCGAAGCGCGCGATGTCGCGCAGCACCGTGTTCAGGCCGCCGCCGCCCGACTCGGTGCCGATGCGGTCGACCATGAAATACGCGTCCTGCTCGGCGCCGATGCGGCGCCAGATCTTCTCGCTCAGCAGGTCGGCCAGCGAGCGGTTGGATGCGCGGCGCACGATCCAGGCCAGCACCTCGGCGTTGACCGTCTTGTAGGCAAAGGCGTCGCCGTGCGTGCCTTCCTTCTTGAGCGTGGCCAGGAATTCGTAGAACGACTTCGGGCCCGCGTAGTTGGCGCCCTGCGTGAGCATGCCGCCGGCGCGCGCATAGTCCCAGACCTCGGCCTTCGGATCGGCGTAGTTCTCGGAGTAGCGCACGCCGATGGTCATGTCCATCACCTGGCGCACGGTGGCGTCGCCGTAGGCCGTGTCCTTGAGCTCGGGCAGGTACTTGGTGACCGGCGCCGACGGGTCGAGCGTGCCTTCCTGCGCGAGGATGGCCGCCAGCGTGCCCACGAAGGACTTGGTGACCGACATCGCCAGGTGCGGGCGCTCGGGCGTGAGCGCGCCGAAGTACTTCTCGTAGACCACCTGGCCGCGGTGCAGCACCAGGATGCCGTCGGTGTAGGTGCGCGCGATCATCTGGCCGAAGGTCTGCGCCTCGCCGCCGCCCATGGGCTGGAAGCGCACGGCCTCGATGTCGAAGCGGGGCGTGGCCGCCGGCAGCGGGCTGGCGGCGCCGGGGCCGCGCCACACGTTGGCGGTGGGCACCGTCTCGCGCACGTGCGAGAAGCTCCAGCGGATGCGCGGGTACACGCCGCCGACCGGGTTGTCGAAGGTGATCTGCTTGTCGGGCGGCGGCGGAAAGCCCTGCATCCAGCCCAGCGCCTCGACCGAGGTGGCGGCGGGATCGGGCAGCGCGGGCGCCGGCGGGGTCTGGGCGAGGCTGGTGTTCACGGCAAGAAGGGTGAAGGCGGCGGCCAGCGCCGTGCGTTGAAAGAAGAGAAATGACGACACAGAAGAAGAGGGCATGCAACGGGCTCCAGTGGACGACAGAAACGGAACGGAAATCAACAGCCTCAGCGGCCGCTGAAGCGCGCAGGCCGGCGCTCAATGAAGGAGCGCACGCCCTCGGCCGCGTCCTCGCTGTTCGACAGGCGTTTCTGCGTCTCGATGAATTCCGCCACGGCCGCCAGCGGCCCGTGTTCGATCGCCTTGAGCACGTTGAGCCGCGTGGCCTGCACGGCCAGCGGCGCCTGGGCCGCGATGCGCTGCGCGATCTGCAGCGCTTCGTCCAGCTCCTGCCCGGCCGGCACCACCTTCTGCACGAAGTTCAGGCGATAGGCCTCGGCGCTGTCGAATTCGTCGGCCGTGAGCAGGTGCAGCATCGCGTTGCCCAGCCCCGCGCGCTCGGCCATGCGCAGCGTGGCGCCGCCCGTGGCCATGATGCCGCGCTGCACTTCCATCTGCGAGAAGCGGCAGTTGTCGGCCGCCACCACGATGTCGGCGCCCAGCATCAGCTCGATGCCCACCGTGAAGCAGATGCCCTTGACGGCCGCCACCATCGGCTTGGTGCGGCGGCGGTAGCCCTCCAGGCCGAAATCGTGCGGCTCTACCAGCCCCGCCGGGATCGCTTTTTCGCCGCGCTTCATGTACTCGGTGACCGCCGGCAGGTCCAGGCCCGCCGTGAAGTGGTCGCCGAACGCATGCAGCACGCCCACGCGCAGGCTGGGGTCGTCGTCCAGGCGCGTGTAGGCCTCGGCCAGCTGCTTGAACATCGGCGGCGTCCAGCCGTTGCGCTTGGCGGGGCGGTTGATGCCGATCAGCAGCACGTGGTCGAGCACCTGCGTGTCGATGCAGCCTTCGGCGGGCGGGGTGGTGGCGGTCGCAGTCATCGGTCTTTGTCTCCTTGTTGTTGTCGTCGTGGCGCTGCGGATCAGTAGGTGTACACACCGCGGCCCGTTTTACGACCGAGTTGGCCGGCGGCGACCATTTCCTTCAGCAGCGGGCAGGGGCGGTACTTGGAGTCACCGAACTGCTCCAGGTACACCTCCATCACGGCCAGGCACACGTCCAGGCCGATCATGTCGGCCAGGGCCAGCGGGCCGATGGGCTGGTTGCAGCCCAGCTTCATGCCGGCGTCGATGTCCTCGGCCGTGGCCAGGCCCTCGGCCAGCACGAAGAAAGCCTCGTTGATCATCGGCACCAGGATGCGGTTGACCACGAAGCCCGGCGCGTTCTTCACCGTGATGGGCGACTTGCCCAGCTTCTCGGCCAGCGCCTTCACCGCGTCGTGCGTGGCGTCGCTCGTGAGGTAGCCGCGGATCAGCTCCACCAGCGCCATCATCGGCACCGGGTTGAAGAAGTGCATGCCGATGAAGCGGTCGGCGCGCGAGGTGGCGGCGGCCAGCTGCGTGATCGAGATCGACGAGGTGTTCGACGCGATGATCACCTCGGGGCCCACCAGCTCGTCCACCTGCTTGAGGATCTTGAGCTTGAGCGCGTGGTTCTCGGTGGCGGCCTCGATGACCAGCTGCGCGCCCTTGAGGTCGTTGTAGTCGGTCGAGCCCTTGATCAGCGCCAGCGCCGCGGCCTTCTGCTCGGCCGTGAGCTTTTCCTTCTTGATGAGGCGGTCGAGGCTGCCCGAGATGGTGGCGATGCCCTTGTCGACGGCGGCCTGGGCCACGTCGATCATCACCACGTTGACACCCGACACCGCGCAGGCCTGGGCGATGCCGTTGCCCATGGTGCCGGCGCCGATGATGCCCACAGTCTGAATCGTCATGAAAAATGCTCCTTGAAACAAAAAAAGAAAATCGGAGGCGAGGGCGGCCGCAAGGCCGCCGTCGCGCAATGGCGGTAATTGTGAATCAGCCCGGAGGGGCAGCCGTTCCCGTGGGCGACACCGGCCCGGGGTGGCTTACAGTGCTGCGATTGTTTTCAACCCCATTTTTTCGAGCCCTCGCATGACCACCCTCGGCACTCCCCTGTCCCCTTCCGCCACCCGCGTGATGCTGCTCGGCTCCGGCGAGCTCGGCAAGGAGGTGCTGATCGCCCTGCAGCGCCTGGGCGTCGAGACCATCGCCGTCGACCGCTACGAGAACGCGCCCGGCCAGCAGGTGGCGCACCACGCGCGCACCATCACCATGAGCGACCCCGACCAGCTCAAGGCGCTCATCGAGGCCGAGAAGCCCACGCTGGTGGTGCCCGAGATCGAGGCCATCGCCACGCCCATGCTGCAGCAGCTGGAAGACGCGGGCGTGGTGCGCGTGATTCCCACGGCCCGCGCCGCCCGCCTGACGATGGACCGCGAAGGCATCCGCCGGCTGGCCGCCGAGACGCTGGGCGTGCCGACCAGCCCCTACAAGTTCTGCGACTCGCTGGCCGAGCTGCAGGCCGCCATCGACGGTGGCATCGGGTATCCCTGCATCGTCAAGCCCGTGATGAGCAGCTCCGGCAAGGGCCAGAGCAAGATCGACGGCCCCGCCGACGTGCAGAAGGCCTGGGACTACGCCATGGCCGGCGGCCGCGTGAGCCATGGCCGCGTCATCGTCGAGGGCTTCATCGACTTCGACTACGAGATCACGCTGCTCACCGTGCGCGCCAAGGATGCGGCCGGTGCCGTCGAAACCAAGTTCTGCGACCCCATCGGCCACGTGCAGGTCAGCGGCGACTATGTGGAAAGCTGGCAGCCCCACCCCATGGCACCGGCCGCATTGCAGAAGGCGCAGCAGATCGCGCAGGCCGTTACGGCCGACCTGGGCGGCCAGGGTCTGTTCGGCGTGGAGCTGTTCGTGAAGGGCGACGAGGTCTGGTTCAGCGAGGTCAGCCCGCGCCCGCATGACACCGGCATGGTCACCATGGCCACGCAGTGGCAGAACGAATTCGAGCTGCATGCGCGCGCCATCCTCGGCCTGCCGGTCGACACCTCGCTCAAGAGCCCGGGCGCCAGCGCCGTGATCTACGGCGGCGTGGACGCCACCGGCATCGCCTTCGACGGCGTGGCCGAGGCGCTGCAGGTGCCGGGCAGCGACATCCGCCTGTTCGGCAAGCCCGAGAGCTTCGTCAAGCGCCGCATGGGCGTGGCGCTGGTGCACGCGGCCGACACCGACACGGCCCGCCAGCTCGCCAAGGAAGCCGCCTCGCGCGTGAAGCCCCGCACGGCCTGAGCGACCGAACCCTCCGGGTGAACCCGCGAGCCGGGCCCCGGTAGCCAGTTTTCGCAAGCGACCCCGCAGCGGTGCGGGCATGGTGCAGGTCTTGTCGCCAGGACGCCGGTCGGGTGCGGGTGCATGCGGATACCCCGCAGGCGCCCCGCCCTCCACACTGAGCGCTCCGTTCGATTCACCGGAGACACCATGCTGCATCCCCAGGCGCGCGCCTTGCTGGATTTCATCGAAGCGCGCGGCATTCCGCCGACCCACACCCTGTCGCCCGCCGACGCGCGGGCCTACTACCGCGAGCGCCGCACCGCCACGCAGCCGCTGCCGGCCGAGGTCGCCGAGGTGCGCGACCTCGCCGCCGACGGGCCGCACGGCACCATTGCGGTGCGGCTGTACAAGCCGCTCGGCGCAGGCCCGGGCCCGCTGCCCGTGCTGGTGTACTACCACGGCGGTGGCTGGGTCATCGGCGACCTCGACACGCACGACGTGCTGTGCCGCGAGCTGGCCAACGGCGCGGGCTGCGCGGTGGTCGCGGTCGACTACCGCATGGGCCCCGAGCACCGCTTTCCCACCGCCGTGGACGACGTGCTCGCCGCCACCCGCTGGGTGCGCCGCGAGGCCGCCGCGCTGGGGCTCGATGCGAGTCGCCTCGCGGTGGGCGGCGACAGCGCGGGCGGCAACCTCGCGGCCGTGGCGTCGATCGCGGCGCGCGATGCGGGCGACCTGCCGATCGTGTTCCAGCTCCTGATCTACCCGGCCACCGACATGCGCCGCGGCCATCCGTCGCACCAGGCGAACGGGCAGGGCTACCTGCTCACGCGCGACACGATGACCTACTTCCACGACCACTACATCACCGACGCGAAGCACGACCTCGACTGGCGCGCTTCGCCGCTGCTGCACACCAACCTGTCGGGCCTGCCGCCGGCGCTCGTGCTCACGGCCGGCTACGACCCGCTGCGCGACGAAGGCGCGGCGTATGCCGAGGCGCTCACGGCCGCCGGCAACCGCGCGAACTACGTGTGCTTCGAGCGCCAGATCCATGGCTTCATCACCATGGGGAAGGTGCTCGACGAGGCCCACACCGCCGTCGCGTTGTGCGCGGCGGAACTGCGCCGCGCGTTCGCGCCGGAACTGCGCCGCGCGTTCGCGCCGGCCTAGGGAAAGTCCCCGCGCAAATGGATGCCGCGCGCAAGGCCCCCGCCGCTACGATCCAGCGAACACGACGCCACCCCCCGGTCGGACGTCGTCGACCGATGCAGGAGACAGACACCATGCAGCGAACCAGGACGTCGACGCCTTCGGGCGGCGATGCACGGCAGGGCGAACGCCTCATGTGGCTCACGCCGCAGCGCGTCTTCTACGCCGGGCTGCTCGGCGCCGCGGCCGAGCGCGCCATGGGCGGGCACGGCGTGTACGTGTCGCCCGCCGGTGCGCCGCCCAACCGCATCCGCATCGGTGGCGGGGCCTGGCAAAGCGGCGAGTTCATCGTGGTGCCGCCGCACGTGCCGCACCAGGTCGAGAGCGCCTGCCCGCTGATCTTCAACCTGCTGATCGAATCGGAGTCGGTCGATCCCGCGCGCATGCCGGCCTTCTTGCAGCACTGCGGCCCGGTCGATGCGCCGGCCTTCGTGCAGCGCATGCGCGAGGTTCATGCCCACCTGCTGGCGGCCTCGGCGCGCGGCATCGACTTCGACGGCTTCGATTTCGACGCGCTGTTCTTCGACGGCCCGCTCGTGCCGCGCCCGCTCGACGCGCGCATCCGCAAGGTGGTCGACATGCTCGTGGCCGACCCGGCCGCGCCGGCCTCGGCGGAAGACTGCGCGGCCTCGGTGCACCTGTCGTTCTCGCGCTTTTTGCACCTGTTCAAGCAGGAGACCGGCATGGCCTTTCGCGGCTTCCGGGCCTGGAAGCGCGCGCGCAGCCTGCTGCGCTATGTGCACCAGAGCGGCACGCTCACCGACATCGCGCTGGACACCGGCTACCCCGACTCCACGCACTTCAGCCATTCGATCCGCCAGGTCTACGGGCTCAAGCCCAGCGACATCGTGGCGGGCTCGCGCCGCCTCGCGCTGCACGACGCGGCCGGCGGGTTCCGGCAGTAAGCGCATGCAGATCCTCCAACTCCTGCTCTCGGGCATCGCGCAAGGGTGCATCTACGGCCTCATCGCGCTGGGCTTCGTGCTGATCTACAAGGCCACCGAAACGGTGAGCTTCGCGCAGGGCGACCTGATGATGCTCGGCGCGTTCGGTGCCTTCGCGGGCATGTCGCTGTTCGGCATGCCGTTCTGGCTTGCGGCGCTCCTGGCCGTGGTGGCCATGGCGGCCTTCGGCGTGCTGCTCGAGCTGGTGGTGATCCGCCCGATCCTCGGGCAGCCGCAGTTCTCGATCGTGATGCTGACCATCGGCATCGCCTACGTGGCGCGCGGCCTGATCACCATGGTGCCGGGCATCGGCACCGACACCCACACGCTGGCGGTGCCCTACAAGGACCAGATCTGGAAGCTGGGCGAGCTGGTGGTGAACCTGGAGCAGTTCGTGATCATCGTCGCCACCGCGATTCTGTGCGGCCTGCTGTACGCGATGTTCCGCTACAGCAAGCTGGGCATCGCGATGCAGGCCTCGTCGCAGAACCAGCTGGCGGCCTACTACATGGGCATTCCGGTGAAGCGGCTCAACGGGCTGGTGTGGGGGCTCGCCGCCGCGGTGGCGGCCATCGCCGGCATGCTGCTGGCGCCCATCACCTTCGTGCACGCGAACATGGGCTTCATCGGGCTCAAGGCCTTTCCTGCCGCGGTGGTGGGGGGCTTCGGCAGCCTGCCGGGCGCGATCGTCGGCGGGCTGGTGATCGGCATCGTCGAGTCGTTCGCGGGCTTTTACCTGCCCGACGGTTTCAAGGACACGGCGCCGTACATCGTGGTGCTGCTGATGCTCATGATCAAGCCGAACGGATTGTTCGGCGAGAAGCTGCGCAAGAAGGTCTGAACATCCCATGCGCTTCATCTTCAAGACCAGTTACGACCAGGACATCCGCCTTGCGCGGCACGGCGGCCACGTGCTCTGGTACAGCCTGCTCGTGGCCTTCCTGCTCGTCGCGCCGTGGGTCATCGACGAGTACTGGCTCGCGCAGCTGACCTTCGTGCTGATCTACGGCATCGTCGGCCTGGGGCTGATGCTGCTGGCGGGCTTCACGGGGCAGTTCTCCATCGGGCACGCGGCGTTTCTCGGAACGGGTGCGTACACGCAGGGCGTGCTGACGAACATGGGCGTGCCGTTCCCGCTCGCGCTGCTGGCGTCGGCGGCGCTGTCGGCGGCGGTGGGCGTGGTGGTGGCGATGCCGGCGCTGCGCGTGAAGGGCATCTACCTGGGCATCGCGACGCTGTCGTTCGGCTTCATCGTCGAGGAGGTGTTCGCGCGCTGGGAAAGCGTGACGGGCGGCAATGCGGGCCTGCATGTGAAGTCGCCGCAGCTGTTCGGCTGGTCGCTGGGCTCGGGCGAAGGCTTCTACTTTCTGTGCCTGGTGGTCGCGGTGGTGTCCACGCTGGGCATCCTGAACCTGCTGCGTTCGCCGACGGGGCGCGCCTTCGTGGCGATCCGCGATTCGGAGATTTCGGCGCAGAGCATGGGCATCCACCTGGCGCGCTACAAGACGATGTCGTTCGCGATCTCGGCCGCGCTCGCTGGTTTGGGCGGCGCGCTGTATGCGCACAAGCTGAGCTTCATCTCGCCGGACCAGTTCAACATCCTGCAGTCGATCGACCTGCTGCTGATGGTGGTGATCGGCGGGCTGGGCTCGGTGCACGGCGCGTTCCTCGGCGCGATTTTTCTCATCGCGATGCCGCAGCTGATCTCGATGGGCAAGGACTGGTTGCCGGCGGTGGTCGGGCAGGCGCCCGGCCTGCAGGGGCTGGTGTACGGGCTGGTGCTGATCGCCTTCGTGCTGTTCGAGCCGCTGGGGCTGTACGGGCGCTGGCTCAAGATCCGCACCTGGCTGCAGCTCTTCCCGTTCTACCGCAAGGGTTTGTTCAAGCGGCAGAAGTCGTTCACCAAATCGGACCGGCTGAGATGAGCAACGACGTCCTTCTTTCCGCGAAAGACCTGAGCGTGCGCTTCGGCGGCGTGCTGGCGGTCAACAAGGTGAGCTTCGACGTGCGGCGCGGCGAGGTGTTCACGCTCATCGGCCCGAACGGCGCGGGCAAGACGACGGTGTTCAACCTGATCAGCCGCATCTACACGCCGACCACGGGCGAGATCACCTGGCATGGTGAGGCGGGTGGGGCGATCGCGCTCACGCAGCAGGCGCCGCATGCGATTGCCGCACTGGGCATTGCGCGCACCTTCCAGAACATCGAGCTGTTCGAGCATGCGACGGTGCTGCACAACCTGCTGATCGGGCGTCACACGCACCGGCAGACGGGGTTCTGGAGCGAGGTGTTCTTCACGCCGGCCACGCGCCGCGCCGAGATCGCGGCGCGCGAGAAGGCGGAGCAGGTGATCGACCTGCTCGACCTGCAGCACTACCGCGACTCGATGGTGGCGGGGCTGCCCTACGGCGTGCGCAAGGTGGTGGAGCTGGCGCGCGCGCTGTGCACCGAACCCAAGCTGCTGCTGCTCGACGAGCCTTCTTCGGGGCTCAATGTCGAGGAGACGGCGGACATGGCGTTCTGGATTCAGGACATCCAGCATGAGCTGGGTGTGTCGGTGCTGATGGTCGAGCACGACATGTCGCTGGTTTCCAAGGTGTCGGATCGCGTGCTCGCCATGAATCAGGGCGAGGTGCTGGCTACCGGGTCTCCGCGCGAGGTGCAGGCGGATTCGCGGGTCATCGAGGCTTACCTTGGGACTGTGGATGACGTGAGCAGTTTGCGGAGGGTGGTGGCGTGACTTGCTTCTTCGTTACCCCTTTGGAGACGCCCGGTGCGCGGCACGGCGCGGTCGCCCCCACTGCGCCGGCCGCTTCGCGGCTGCCCTGCGGTGCTCGCGTTTCGCGGGGTCTCGCAGAACTCGCTTCGCTCAAACAGCTGCGAGCCCTGATCCGCGAAACGCTGCGCTCCTCGGCGGCACAGAGGGGGCGCCCACGCCGCACCGCACACCGGGCTTCGTGGTGGCGTGATGGCTCTGCATGTTCCGTCTTGAATCAGGGAGCAGCAGCATGAGCGACGTCGTGCTTCAACTGCTCAACGTCGAAAGCGCCTATGGCCCGATCAAGGCCATCCGCGGTGTGAGCCTGAAGGTGCGCAAGGGCGAGATCGCGACGGTGCTCGGCTCCAACGGCGCGGGCAAGACGACGATCCTCAAGACCATCTCGGGGATCATCGATCCGCGCAAGGGCAGCATCGAGTTCCAGGGGCAGGACATCACGGCGAAAGACCCGGCCTTCATCGTGCAGCAGGGGCTGAGCCACGTGCCCGAAGGGCGCGAGGTGTTCCCGCTGCTGTCGGTGAAGGACAACCTGCTGATGGGCGCCTACACGCGCAAGGACCGCGACGGCGTGGCACGGGACATCGAGACCGTCTTCACCTACTTTCCGATCCTGCGCGAGCGCGCCACGCAGGACGCCGGGCTGCTCTCGGGCGGGCAGCAGCAGATGCTGGCCATCTCGCGCGCCATCATGGCGGCGCCGCACCTCATCCTGCTCGATGAACCCAGCCTGGGCCTGAGCCCCAAGCTCACCAAGGAGATCTTCGAGATCGTGGTGCGCATCAACCGCGAGCGCGGCACCACCATCCTGCTGGTGGAGCAGAACGCCAACATGGCGCTCAACGCTGCCGACCACGGCTACGTGCTGGAGAACGGCCGCATCGTGATGGAAGACTCGTGCGAACGTCTGCGCGAGAAGGACGACATCAAGGAGTTCTACCTGGGTGTCAAGGACGACGGCGTGCGCGGCGAGCGGCGCTGGAAAAAGAAGAAGACCTGGAGGTAGCCGTCGCCATGCAAGGACTCTGGGATCTGCGAACCATCGAACCCGGCCACGACATCCTCGTGCCCGGCGAGACGCTGTCGGCCATGTTCTGGAACGCCGTGCGCCAGCGCGGCGACAACATCTGGATGCGGCAGAAGGAGCTGGGCATCTGGCGCAGCTGGAGCTGGCGCCAGACCGCCGAGGCCGTGCGCGAGATCGCGGCCGGGCTGCAGGCCATCGGCTTCACGCGCGGCGAGTGCGCGTCCATTCTTTCGAACACCGTCATCGAGTGGGTGCTGGCCGACCTGGCGGTGCTGAGCTGCGGCGGTGTGTCGAACGGCATCTACCCGACCGACGCTGCTTCGCAGGTGCAGTACCTGTGCGAAGACTCGCGCACCACGGTGCTCTTCGTGGAAGACGACGAGCAGCTCGACAAGGCGCTCGAGGTGCGCGCCCGCCTGCCCGGCCTGCGCCGCGTGGTCGTGTTCGACATGGAAGGCCTGCGCGAGCTCGACGACCCGGGCGTGATGAGCCTGGACGCGCTGCGCGCCCTCGGCCGCACGCATCTGGCGGGCGACCCGCAGGCGGTGGAGCGCAGCGTGGCGGCCTGCCGGCCCGAAGACCTGGCCATCCTGGTCTACACCTCGGGCACCACCGGCAAGCCCAAGGGCGCCATGCACAGCCACGCGGGGCTGGTGTACACCGCGCGCGGCTACAACACGCTCATCGCGCAGGATGAAAAAGACGAGCGCATGTGCTTCCTGCCGCTGTGCCACATCGCCGAGCGCATGGGCGGCGAGTACTTCGCGATGTACACGGGCTCGATCCTCAACTTCGTCGAGAACCCCGAGACGGTGCCCGAGAACGTGCGCGAGATCGCGCCCACGGTGTTCACGGGCGTGCCGCGCGTGTGGGAGAAGTTCTATTCGGGCGTGATGATCGCGCTGAAGGAGGCCAGCCCGCTGCAGCAGGCCGCCTACCACTGGAGCATCGGCGTGGGCGAGACCATCGCCAACAGGGTGCTCGCGGGGCAGGAGATCGGCACGGGGCTGCGTCTGAAGTTCCGGCTGGCGCGGCTGCTGGCGCTGGACAACGCGCGCAAGCTCATCGGCATCCACCGCGCGCGCTTTCTCGTGACCGGCGCGGCGCCCATTTCACCCGAGCTGGTCAAGTGGTACCTCGCGCTGGGCGTGCCCATGCTGGAGGTGTGGGGCATGACGGAGTCGTGCGGTGCGTCCACGGCCGTGCCCGTCACGCGCATCAAGCCCGGCTCGATCGGCCCGGCCACGGGCTACAACGAGGTGCGCATCGATCCGGCCACCAGCGAGATCCTGGTGCGCGGCCCCAATGTCTTCATGGGCTATTTGAATCTGCCGGAGAAGACCGCCGAGACCATCGACGCCGACGGCTGGCTGCACACGGGCGACGTGGGCGTGATGGACGAGGACGGGTATTTCCGCATCACCGACCGGATGAAAGACATCATCATCACGGCAGGCGGCAAGAACGTGACCCCGAGCGAGCTGGAGAACGAGCTCAAGTTCAGCCTCTACATCACCGATGCCGTGGTGATCGGCGACAAGAGGCCCTACCTCACGGTGATCGTCATGATCGACCAGGAGAACGTCGAGAAATTCGCGCAGGACCACGACGTGCCGTTCAGCAACTACGAGAGCCT
Source organism: Variovorax sp. GW531-E2 (assembly GCF_059423125.1). Classification (NCBI taxonomy): domain Bacteria; kingdom Pseudomonadati; phylum Pseudomonadota; class Betaproteobacteria; order Burkholderiales; family Comamonadaceae; genus Variovorax; species Variovorax sp. GW531-E2. The sequence continues at coordinate 20,579 of NZ_JBWKXQ010000071.1, forward strand.
GACACGCACGCAGGAAGTGCAGGACCTGATCCAGGGCGAGATCGATCGCGTCAACGCCAAGTTCGCGCGCGTCGAGCAGATCAAGAAGTTCTTCCTGCTCGAGACGCAGCTCAGCGCCGAGGACGAGGAGCTCACGCCCACGATGAAGCTCAAGCGCAAGCTGGTGCAGACCAAGTACGCCAGCCGCATCGACGCCATGTACCGCTGACCTCTTTTTTGCCAACCCGAGGAGACAACGCTATGACGAAGCTCAAGACATTGACGACGCTGGCCGTGCTGGGCTTGATCGCGACGCTCGCGTCCGCGCAGCAGCAGGGCGTGAGCAAGGACGAGATCCGCATCGGCACGATTCAGGACCTGTCGGGTCCGCTGGCGGGCTTTGGCAAGCAGGCGCGCAACGGCATGCAGCTGCGCGTGGACGAGCTCAACGAGCAGGGCACGCTGAACGGCCGCAAGCTCAAGCTCTTCGTGGAGGACTCGGGCTACGACCCGAAGAAGGCGGTGCTGGCGGCGCAGAAGCTGGTCAACCAGGAAAAGATCTTCATCATGGCCGGCCACATCGGCACGGCGCAGAACATGGCGGCGATGCCGGTGCAGTTCGACAAGAACGTCGTCAACTACATGCCGATCACGGCGGCGCGCGAAATGTACGAGCCGCTGAACCGACTGAAGTATTCGTTCGCGGCCACCTACTACGACCAGATCCGCCTGGCGCTGCCCAAGATGATCAAGGACAAGGGCGCCAAGAAGGTCTGCACGATCTACCAGGACGACGAGTTCGGCCTGGAAGTGCAGCGCGGCGCCGAGGCCGGCCTGAAGGCTGCGGGCATGGAGCTGGCCGAGAAGACCTCGTTCAAGCGCGGCGCCACCGACTTCAGCTCGCAGGTCGCCAAGATGAAGGCCGCCAACTGCGACCTCGTGGTGCTCGGCACCATCATCCGCGAGACCATCGGCACCGTGGGCGAGTCGCGCAAGACCGGCTTCAACCCGACCTTCCTGGGCTCGAGCGCGGCCTACACCGACCTGATCCACAAGCTGGGCGGCAAGGCCATGGACGGCGTGTACGCCACCATGACGGTGCAGAACCCCTACACCGACGAGCAGTCGCAGCCGCTGCGCTTCTGGGCCAACAAGTACAAGACCAAGTTCAACGAAGACCCGACCGTGTTCTCGGTGTACGGCTACGTGATCATCGACTCGTTCATCAAGGCCGCGACCAAGGCCGGCCCGAACCTGACGACCGACAGCTTCATCAAGGCGATGGACAGCATCACCTTCGAGCCCGACATGTTCGGCAGCCCGAAGAGCACCTACACCGCCACCAAGCGCCTGGGCAACGACCAGTCACGGCTGTCGCAGATCAAGGACGGCAAGTGGGTCGTCGTCTCCGATTACGTGACGCCGTAAACGAAGGCCGCCCCGGACTGGGGCGAGCGGCTATATTCCGCGAAATCCCCTTCGCGAGACTGCCGCCATGCCCCAGTACTGGTTGATGAAATCCGAGCCCGACGAGGTCTCGATCGACGATGCCCTCGCCGCGCCCGATGCCACCGTGGCGTGGACCGGCGTGCGCAACTACCAGGCACGCAACTTCATGCGCGATGGCATGAAGGTCGGCGACGGCGTGCTGTTCTATCACTCGAGCTGTCCCGAGCCCGGCATCGCCGGCATCGCGCGCGTGGCCTCTGGCATCCAGCCCGATCCGACGCAGTTCGACCCAAAGTCGCCGTACTACGACGCCGGCGCGAAGAAGGAAGACCCGCGCTGGCTGCTGGTCGACGTGCAGGCGCTGCGCAAGACGCGGCTGCTGTCGCTGCCCGAGCTGCGCGCCAAGCCCGAGCTGGCCGATCTGGTCGTGCTGCGCAAGGGCAACCGGCTGTCGATCATGCCGGTCGAGCCGGCGCACTGGAAGATCATCGAGAAGATGCTGGCCTGAACCTGCTCAGGCGACTTTCGACAGGATCGGGAACAGCTTGCCGAGCCCGTCGGCCATCACCTCGACCGCGAGTGCCGCGAGGATCAGGCCCATCAGCCGCGTCATGATGTTGATGCCGGTCTTGCCGAGCACCCGCGCGATCGGCTGCGCGAGCGAAAAGGCCAGTGCGGTCGCCAGCGCTACGACCACGCCATAGCCGACCAGCAGCCCCAGCTCCCACAGGTGCTGCGTCTTGTCGGCGTAGATCACTACGGTGGATATGGCGGCCGGGCCGGTGAGCAGCGGAATCGTGAGCGGCACCACCGCGATGGAGGCGCCCATCGACGCCTTCACTTCGGTGGCGCGCAACTCATCGACGTTGGTCTTGCTCTCGGCCGGTTGCGCGTTGAGCATCGAGATCGAGCTCATGAGCAGCAGCAGCCCGCCGCCGACCTGGAAGCTCGCGATCGAGATGCCGAAGAAGGACAGCAGCTGCAGCCCGATGAGCGCGCTCACGGCAATCACCACGAAGGCGCTGAAGGCCGACATGCGCACCGTGCGCTTGCGCTGGGCGTCGGAGTAGTCCTGCGTGTAGTGGATGAAGAAGGGCACGATGGCCAGCGGGTTGACGATGGCCACCAGCGTGACCAGCGGCTTGATGAGGTCCATGGAGGTGCTCATGGCTCAGCGTCCTCCGGTCACGTCGAGCAGGGCCATGGTGGTGTAGCTCGCCTCGGGCGAGAGCAGCCACAGGACGGCACCGGCAATTTCTTCGGCGGTGCCGCTGCGCTTCATCGGCACGCCTGGGCCCATCTCGGCGGCGCGGCCAGGCTGGCCTCCGGAGGCGTGGATGTCGGTGTCGATCACGCCGGGGCGCACCGCGTTCACGCGGATGCCTTCGTCGGCCACTTCCTTGGCCAGGCCGATGGTGAAGGTGTCGATGGCCGCCTTGCTGGCCGCGTAGTCGACGTACTGGCCGGGCGAGCCGATGCGCGCGGCGCCGCTGGAGATGTTGACGATGGCGCCGCCTTCGCCGCCGTGCTTCGTGCTCATGCGGCGCACGGCTTCGCGTGCGCAGACGAAGCTGCCGATCACGTTGATGCGGAACATGCGTTCCAGCCGCGCCACGCTCATCTCGTCGACGCGCGCCTGCACGTCGACCACGCCGGCGTTGTTCACGAGCGCGGTGAGGCGCCCCAGCTTGGCGTCGACCTTCGCGAACATCGCAAGCACCTGGGCCTCATCGCCCACGTCGGCCTGCACCGCCATGGCGGTGCCGCCGCCCGCGCGGATGGTGCGCACCACCTCGTCGGCGGCCAGCGAGTTGCTGGCGTAGTTCACGGCCACGGCGTAGCCGCGCTTCGCGGCGAGCAAGGCCGTGGCGGCACCAATGCCGCGTCCACCGCCGGTGATCAAGAGCACCTGGTCCAAATCCCACCTCCTGCAGAGAAACTGTGTGTCAGTTAAAACCGACGGCCTGGATTACATCACCGAGGGCTGGCGCGTGAGCGCCGCGCCGCCCCAAGCCAGCTCGCACCGCAGTGCGCAGCACGGAGGTTACTGAATGCACAAGACGATCGACTATTACTTTGCGCCACAGAGTCCGTGGACCTATCTGGGGCATACCCGCTTTGCCGCCATCGCCGCGGCCGCCGGCGCCACCGTGCGCGTGCGGCCCATCGACATGGGCAGCGTGTTCCCCGTGTCGGGTGGCCTGCCGCTGGGCAAGCGCGCACCGCAGCGCCAGGCCTACCGGCTGCTCGAGCTGGCGCGCTTCTCGAAGCACCTGGGCCTGCCGCTGAACCCGAAGCCGAAGTTCTTTCCGGTGGCCGGCGACGATGCGGCGCGGTTGATCATCGCGGTCGACCTGCACGACGGCACCGAGGCCGCGATGCGCATCAGTGCGGCGGTGTTTGCGGCCGTGTGGGTGCAGGAGCGGAACATCGGCGACCCGAACCTGCTCGAAGCCCTGGTCGCGGAATGCGGCCTGCCGGCCAAGCGCGCCGAGCAATCGCAGAGCCAGGCGGTGCAGGAACGTTACGAGGCTTACACGCAGGAAGCGATCGACATCCAGGTGTTCGGTGCGCCGAGCTACGTGATCGACGGCGAGATCTTCTGGGGCCAGGACCGGCTCGATTTCGTCGAGCGGGCGCTGCGCGCGTAACGGCGCAAGCCGACCCGCTTTTTCTTTTTCATTCCATCGTTTCAGGAGAACCCCATGGGCCAATTCATCGACCTCACCGCCAAAGACGGCTTCACCTTTCCCGCCTACGTGGCCGAGCCCGCGGGCACGCCGCGCGGCGCCGTGGTGGTGGTGCCGGAAATCTTCGGCGTGAACTCGCACATCCGCTCGGTGGCTGACGGCTATGCGGCCGACGGCTACCTGGCCGTGGCGCCGTCGACCTTCCACCGCGTCAAGCCCGGCGTCGAGCTGGGCTACAGCGACGACGACATGAAGACCGGCTTCGGCTACAAGACCGCGGTCGAGGCGCTGCCCGCGCCCGGCGTGTTGCAGGACCTGGAAGCCGCGATCGCCTACGCCTCGAAGGCGGGCAAGGTCGGCATCGTCGGTTACTGCTGGGGCGGCCTGCTGGTCTGGCGCGCCGCGGCCCTGCTGCCGGGCCTGGCCGCTGCCGCACCGTACTACGGTGGCGGCATGACGACGCCGGAAGAAAGCGCGCGCCAGCCGAAGGTGCCGGTGCTCGCGCAGTTCGGCAACCGCGACCACTGGATTCCGCTGGACACCATCGAGGCCTTCAAGAAGGCGCACCCCGAGGTGGAAGTGCACGTCTACGAGGCCGACCACGGCTTCAACTGCGACCAGCGCGGTTCGTACAACGCCGAGGCGGCGAAGCCGGCGCGTGAGCGTGTGCTGGCCTTCTTTGCCAAGCACGTCGGCTGATCCGGCACGTCCCAAGAAAAAAGCCCGGCAGTGCCGGGCTTTTTCATTTCTATTTCTTGGCGCCGACCCGCGTCTGCAGGAAATCGAGCAGCGCGCGCAGCGCCGCGCTGTTGTGGCGCCGCTGCAGGTAGGCGGCCGACAGCCACATGTCCTTGCGCGCATAGCCTTCGAGCACCGGCACCAGCTCGCCGCTGTCGATGTGCGACTGCACCAGCAGCGAGGGCAGGTAGATCACACCGAAGCCGCGCATCGCGACGCGGATCAGCGGCGCGCCTTCAGTGCAGTCCATGCGGCTCTTGACTTGCACGTCCAGCGGCTGGCCGTTGTCATCGAAGCGCCACGCGGGCTGCGTGCCCAGCAGCGAATGGGTCAGCGCCTCGTGATGGGCGAGCTCCTGCGGGTGCGCGGGCTTGCCGTGCTTCTTCCAGTAGACCGGCGAGGCGCAGACCACCATGTGGATGAGCCGCAGCTTGCGCACGATGAGGTTGGCGTCTTCCACCGGGCCGCTGCGGATGTCGACGTCGATGCCTTCCTCGGCGAGGTCGACGGTGCGGTTGGTCAGCTGCAGGCTGATGCTCACGTCGGGGTAGTGGCGCATGAAGTCGGCCAGCAGGTCGGGGAACTCGCCGTTGCCCATGCCGTGCGGGGCCGAGATGCGCAGCCGGCCGCCGGGCTGGCTGGCGCGCTCCTGCAGTTCGGCCTGGGTGAGCTCGACCATCTCGAGCATCGGCGTGCTGCGTTCGAGCAGCAGCTGGCCGGCGTCGGTGAGGCTGACGGAACGCGTGGAGCGGTTGAGCAGGCGCACGCCGAAGCGGGTCTCGAGTTCGGCGACGTACTTGCTGACCGTGGCCTTCGACATGTCGAGCCGCTTGGCGGCCTGGGAGAAGCTGCCGTGCGAGGCGACTTCCCGGAAGGTTTTGATCAGATCGAGACTGTCCATGTCAGTGAAACCCGTTGTTTTTCGCGAGGGAGCGCGGTGTGCCGATTCTCGGGGGTTTTGCCGGATAGGACTGGCGCGGGGTTCTGGTGTAAGCCGGAAGCAGTCAGGCGCCTTGTGCCCGGTTTTTTTGCGTGCACGACTTTGTTGACTGATTGTTTCGCTACAGGAAACACCGTGTCTCTGAACCGAGTGTTTTCCCGAAGGAATTCCGGCTGACACTCGCCGCACAGGCGAGCCAACGTGCAAGCCTGGTGGACATCCCATCTAGCCGAACACAAGGAACAGACATGAAGACCTCGCACATTTTCGCAGCCGCCGCCCTGACCCTCCTGGCCGCCACCGGCGCCCAAGCCGAGACGTACCAAGGCGTGACCCAAGTGATCTCGTCCAAGAGCCGCGACGAAGTCAACGCCGAAGCCCAGCGCACCGCCGCAGCCCCGAACCAGAACGTCGTGCGTGGTTCGCGCGGCGCGGAAACCGTGGCCGTGTCGAAGGACCGTTCGATCGTCGAAGCCGAAGCCATCCGCACGGCCTACGCTCCCGACCAGAACGTGACCTCGGGTTCGCGCGTCAACAGCAAGGTCATCTCGACCATGGTGAACCCGATGGACGCACGCGTTCAAGCCCAGCAAGGTTCGGGCGCCGTCGCCAAGTAATTGGCCGCGAAGCCAGCTGCCTTCCGGGGCGGCCCGAGCTGACAAGAAAAGCCACGCATCCGCGTGGCTTTTTTCATGGGCGCTCAGCGCGTGCGGGCGAGGTAGCGCTTGCGCCAGAAGATCAGGACCAGCAGCACCGCGATGACCAGCATGGCCGACATTGCGATCCAGAAGCCGTCCGCCTTGTGCACCAGCGGGATGAACTCGAAGTTCATGCCGAAGATGCCGGCGATGAGGTTGAGCGGCAGGAAGATGGCGGTGAGCACGGTCAGCACCCGCATGATGTCGTTGGCCCGGTGGCCCTGGACGCTGAAGTGCATCTGCACGGCCGTCTCGGCGTTCTGCTCGAGCCGGTGCACGTGGTGCACCACGCGCTGGATGTGCTCCAGCACGTCGCGGCTGCGCACCATGATCAGGTCGCGCTCGCGCTGCGCGGTCTCGCCCTGCGGCACGGGCAGGGTTTCGAGCGAATCGATCCAGTCCTGCATGGCGGCGCGCTGGTCTTCGCAGATCTCGTCCAGCCGGTGCAGCGACTGGCGCGCCTCCATCAGCGCGCTCCAGTTGGTGAAGCGGCTGCGCGGGTCGATGAGCTCGGTCTGCCAGTGGTCGAGCTGCTTCGTGAGCTCGCGCCGCATGTCGAGGTAGCCGTCGACGATCAGGTTGACGATGCGCAGCATCAGGTCGGCGGGGCTCGCCGGCAGGCGGGCCGAGGTGGCACGCACGTCGAGCGCGGGCGTGCCGCGGTCGTCGGACGAGGCGGCCGCCAGCAGCCGGGCGGCGAAGGCATCGCGCACCGTGCCGTCCTCGGGGTGCACCGAGAGCAGCACGCGGTCGAACACCGCGAAGCCGACGGGGCGGGTGTCGATGCGGCGCAGCACCGGCGGGCCGCCGCGCGACGGGCGTTGCGGCGTTGAGGGTGAAGGTGAGGGTTCAGCGCTGTCCTGGCCGTTGCCCGTGGCCAGGCGGCGGAACACCAGCACGTCGTACAGCGAGGTGTAGTCGTAGTGCGAGGGCAACTGGTCGTTGAGCAGGTCGGCCACGTGCAGGTCGACCAGCTGGGTCTGGCACAGCGTCTGCAGGATCTGCTGCACCTCGGGCTGGGCGGCGCGGAATTCGTCGCGCGTCAGCGAAATCCAGAGGTAGCTGGCGGCGGCGCAGGCGCCCGGCACGGCCAGCGGCGCCAGCGAGGCGTGCTCGCTGACCTGCGAGCGGCTGATTTCGAAGATGCGCATGGACACTCGCCCCCGGTGGTTCTTCTTCCACGCCAGAAGTGCCGTGGAGGTGCGGCAGGCATGCCGCAGTAGCTATTATTTTTGTAGCAACCGGGCGGCGTCAAGCGCGAAGTAGGTCAGCACGCCGTCGGCACCGGCGCGCTTGAAGGCCAGCAGGCTTTCGAGCACCACGGCGTCGTGGTCGAGCCAGCCGTTCTGGGCTGCGGCCTTCAGCATGGCGTACTCGCCGCTCACCTGGTAGGCGAAGGTCGGCACTCGGAACTCGTCCTTCACGCGGCGCACGATGTCCAGGTAGGGCATGCCGGGCTTCACCATGACCATGTCGGCGCCTTCGGCGATGTCGATGGCGACCTCGCGCAGCGCCTCGTCGCTGTTGCCCGGGTCCATCTGGTAGACCTTCTTGTTGCTCTTGCCGAGCGTCGCAGCCGAGCCGACGGCGTCGCGGAAGGGGCCGTAGAAGGCGCTGGCGTACTTGGCGCTGTAGGCCATGATGCGCGTGTGGATGTCGCCGCGGGCTTCGAGCGCGGTGCGGATCGCGCCGATGCGGCCGTCCATCATGTCGCTCGGTGCCACAATATCGACGCCAGATTGCGATTGTGTGAGTGCCTGCTTCACAAGCACTTCAACGGTCGCGTCGTTGAGGATGTAGCCGGTGTCGTCGAGCAGGCCGTCCTGGCCGTGGCTGGTGTAGGGGTCGAGCGCCACGTCGGTCATCACGCCCAGCTCGGGGAAGCGTGCCTTGAGGGCGGCCACCACGCGGGGAATCAGCCCGTCGGGGTTGAAGGCCTCGTCGCCCGCGGGCGTCTTGAGGCTGGCGTCGATCACCGGGAACAGCGCCATCACCGGGATGCCGGCCTGCACGCACTGCTCGGCCACGGGCAGCAGCAGGTCCAGGCTCAGGCGGTCCACGCCGGGCATCGAGGGCACGGCGTCGCGGCGCTTCTCGCCTTCCTGCACGAACACCGGGTAGATCAGGTCGTTCGTCGTCAGCGCATGCTCGCGCACCAGGTTGCGGGTGAAGGCATCGCGGCGCAGCCGTCGCGGGCGGCCGGCGGGGAACATCGCGAGCGGGGAAAATGGTGACGTCATATATCTAAAATTGTGCCTGAAGCGCGAAATCGCAGCCCAGCGCTGCTGGAGGCAAGTTGTCTGACAACTACGGAAATTAATAGAACTTAAGTTCTAGATTTTTGTTGTAAAAGTCAAAGAAACTGCCTCAATCGCTTGAAACCTTGTTTCGTCTTTGTTAAATTCTGAAGCGGGCGGCTTGCCGCTCCCCGCTTTTCCTCCCTGAGCGGGTGCCTTGATGTGTGACAGCAAAAGGGCTTCCCAGCCCGACGTGAAGACGTCGGGCTTTTTTTTTGCCCGAAACCTTGGCAAAGGGCCCCGAAGAGGGGTCAGTGTGCAGCCACCACTAAACTGCCGCCATGCTCTGGGTCAAATCTCTTCACATTGTTTTCATTGCCAGCTGGTTTGCCGGGCTGTTCTATCTGCCGCGCATCTTCGTCAACCTGGCGATGGTGCCCCCCGAGTCGGTCGCGGAGCGCGAGCGCCTGCTGCTGATGGCGCGCAAGTTGCTGCGCTTCACCACCTTTCTGGCCGTGCCGGCGCTGGTGTTCGGCGCCTGGCTCTGGCTGGGCTACGGCATCGGGCGCGGCCCCGGCAACGGCTGGATGCACGCCAAGCTGGCCCTGGTGCTGGTGGCCATCGGCTACCACCATGGCTGCGGCGTGCTGCTGCGCCGTTTTGTGGCGGGCGGCAACCGTCGCAGCGACCGCTGGTACCGCTGGTTCAACGAGCTGCCCGTGCTGCTGCTGCTGGGCATCGTGATCCTGGTGGTGGTGAAGCCCTTCTGAGCCCGTGTCGACGGTAGACATGCCGCACAAGTCTGCCGCGCTCCCCCTGGCGCTGGCCTATGCGGCGCTGATCGTCTATGCCAGCCTGTACCCCTTCGCCGACTGGCGTGACCAGGGGATCGCGCCCTGGGCCTACCTGTCGGCGCCCTGGCCCAAGTACTGGACGGGTTTCGATTTCGGGGTGAACGTGGCGGGCTACGTGCCCTTCGGTTTTCTGTGTGCGCTGAGCGTGCTGCGCACGGGCAGCAGTCACAGTGTGTGGCGTGCGTTGCTGCGCGCCACGGTGGCAGGCGCGGCGATCGCCTTTGCCATGGAGACGCTGCAAAGTTATCTGCCGGCGCGCATTCCTTCCAACGTCGATCTGGGGCTGAACACCGCCGGCACGGTGCTCGGCGCGGTGCTGGCCGCGGCGCTGGAGCGGCTCGGTGCGATCGCCCACTGGAGCCGCGTGCGCTCGCAGTGGTTCGTCGAGGACGCGCGCGGCGGCCTCGTGCTGCTCGCGCTCTGGCCCTTTGCGCTGCTGTTCCCCGCCGCCGTCACCTTCGGCCTCGGCCAGGTGTTCGAGCGGCTGGAAACGACGATCTCCGAGTGGCTGCTCGACACGCCCTTCATCGACTGGCTGCCGGTGCGCCAGTTCGAGCTGGAACCGCTGGTGCCGGCCGTGGAACTGCTGTGCGTGATGCTCGGGGCGCTGGTGCCTTGCCTGCTGGGCTACCTGGTGGCGCGCAACGTGGTGCAGCGCGCGGTGCTGCTGCCGCTCATCCTGCTCGCGGGCGTCGCGGCCTCGGCGCTGTCGGCGGCCATGAGCTATGGCCCCGAGCATGCGTGGGCCTGGCTCGATCTGCCGGTGCAGGTCGGGCTGGCCGCGGCGGTGTTCGCGGGCGTGCTGCTGCTCTTTGCGCCGCGCCGGCTGTGCGGCGCACTGCTGCTCATGGGGCTCGTGCTCCAGCTGAGCCTGCTGAACCAGGCACCCGAGAGCGCCTACTTCGCACAGACCCTGGCCACCTGGGAGCAGGGCCGCTTCATCCGCTTCCACGGCCTGGCCCAGTGGCTGGGCTGGGGCTGGCCCTTCGCGGTGCTGGTCTACGTGGTGGCCGCGCTGTCGCGGCGCCGCCCTCGGCCTGAGCACGCACGCTCATAAAATCGGTCGATGCCCAGCACCACTCCCGCCGCGCCGTCCGGCTACTACGGCCGCCACATCTTCTTCTGCCTGAACGAACGCAAGAACGGCGAAGACTCCTGCGCCCTGCACAACGCGCAGGAAGGCTTCGACCGCTGCAAGGCCAAGGTGAAGGAGCAGGGGCTCGCCGGGCCCGGCAAGGTGCGCGTCAACAAGGCCGGCTGCCTCGACCGCTGCGCGGGCGGGCCCGTGGCGGTGGTCTACCCCGAGGCGGTCTGGTACACCTTCGTGGACGCCGAGGACATCGACGAGATCGTCGAGTCGCACCTGAAGAACGGCCAGGTCGTCGAGCGGCTGTTGCTGCCGCCCGACGTCGGCCGCTGAACTTTCCTGCGGACCCCGTGCTCGTACCGTGCACGTTGCCGGCATCGCCGGCCCAGCCAACCCCAGCGCCATGAACTCCCAGACCGAAAAAATCAGCCTCCAGGGCGCCGCGGGCGTGATCGAGGTGCAGCGCGATTTGCCAGCGGGCGACGCGCGCGGCATCGCAGTGATCGCCCATCCGCACCCGCTGTTCGGCGGCACGATGGACAACAAGGTCGTGCAGACCCTGGCCCGCGCCTTCGTGTCCTGCGGCTGGACGGCCGTGCGCTTCAACTTCCGCGGTGTGGGTGCCAGCGAAGGCGTCCACGACGAAGGGCGCGGCGAGCTCGAGGACATGCTGCATGTCGTCGGCGAGCTCGCGCCCGAGGGCCAGCTGGCCATCGCCGGCTTTTCCTTCGGTGCCTTCGTGGCCAGCTGCGCGGCCGAGAAGCTCTGGGCCGCACGCGACGTGCGGCAGCTGGTGCTGGTCGGCACGGCCGCCTCGCGTTTCTCGGTGGCCACGCTGCCGGCTGAAGCGCACGAGCGCGCGCTGGTGGTCCATGGCGAAGCCGACGACACCGTGCCTCTCGCCGCAGTGATGGACTGGGCGCGTCCCCAGTCACTCCCTGTCACGGTTATTCCCGGGGGCGGCCATTTCTTTCACGGACAATTGCCGCTGCTCAAAAGCCTGGTCGCCCGCCATCTGCGCGCGGGCACCGAATGAAAGCCTTTCAGGCTTGTTTTCGCCTCTTCCCACACTCTCCATGAATCGTTTTTTCACTGCGCTTCGCGCACTGGTGCTGACCGCTGCTGCCTCGGTTGGCGTGATCGCCGCCGCCCAGATGCCGGCCCCGCCTGAAATCGCTGCGCGCAGCTACCTGCTGCTGGACGTGACCGCGAACCAGATCCTGGCGCAGAAGGACATCGACAGCCCCGTCGAGCCGGCCTCGCTCACCAAGCTGATGACCGCGTACGTCGCGTTCGATGCGCTGCGCGCCAAGAAGATCACGCTGACCCAGACCCTGCCGGTGAGCCCGCGCGCCTGGAAGATGCCCGGTTCGCGCATGTTCATCGACCCCAAGATGCAGGTGCCGGTGGAAGACCTGATCAAGGGCGTGATCGTGCAGTCGGGCAACGACGCCACGGTCGCGCTGGCCGAAGGCGTGGGCGGCACGGTGGAGCACTTCGTCGAGATGATGAACGCCCAGGCCAAGGTGCTGGGCATGAAGAACACCACCTACAAGAACCCCGAAGGCCTCACGGCGCCCGGCCACACGACCACGGCGCGCGATCTGAGCATCCTGGCCACGCGCCTGGTGCGGGACTTCCCCGAGGAAGCCAAGTACTACGCCATCAAGAAGTACCGCTACCCGGGCACCCCGTCGACCAACGACACCAACCGCAACCTGCTGCTGTTCCGCGACCCGACCGTCGACGGCCTGAAGACCGGCCACACCGACGCCGCCGGCTACTGCATGATCGCCACCGCCAAGCGCGACTTCCCGAACCTGACCGGCGGCCGCCGCCTGCTGTCGATCGTGCTGGGGGCCAGCAGCGAAGCCGTGCGTGCCAACGAGTCGCAGAAGCTGCTGAACTGGGGTTACACGGCCTACGACGCCGTGCGCCTGTTCGACGCCGGCCAGCCCGCCGCCACGCCTGCCGTCTGGAAGGGCAAGGCCAACGTGCTGAAGCTGGGCCGCCCCGAGGCCATCGTGGTCGCGGTGCCGACCGGTTCCGCCAGCAAGATCAAGACGCAGGTGTCGCGCCCCGACCCGCTGGTCGCGCCGTTCACCAAGTACCAGGCCGTCGGCTCGCTCAAGGTCACGCTGGACGACCAGCCCCTGGCGGACGTGCCGCTGGTCGCCCTGGAGCCGGTCGAGCAGGCCGGCGTCTTCGGCCGCGCCTGGGACGCCGTGCGTCTCTGGATCAAGTAAGAGACAGGAAAAAGCGGCCTTGAAACAGGCGGTGGCGGGCGCTCCAGGCGCCTGACATTGCCATTTCAGACCTGCCTGCTATACTCGTGGGCTTTTCGGAATTTTCCGAAGGGTTTCACGTTTTCGTTATTCCCGGCTTCCTTGAGTCACGACCAAGGGCGGTTTCACCACCAAGGCTGGGTTGTTTTGGGACTAATTCATTCATGCCAACCATCAATCAACTGGTGCGTCAGGGTCGAACGGTCGAGAAGATCAATTCGAAGAGCCCTGCCATGCAGAACTCGCCGCAACGTCGCGGTGTCTGCACCCGCGTCTACACCACGACGCCCAAGAAGCCCAACTCGGCGCTTCGTAAAGTTGCCAAGGTCCGTCTGACCAATGGCTTCGAAGTCATCTCCTACATCGGCGGCGAAGGCCACAACCTGCAAGAACACAGCGTCGTGCTGGTTCGCGGCGGTCGTGTCAAGGACTTGCCCGGTGTGCGTTACCACATCGTGCGCGGTTCGCTCGACCTGCAAGGCGTGAAAGACCGCAAGCAGTCGCGTTCCAAGTACGGCGCGAAGCGACCCAAGAAGGCCTAAGCCTTCCTGTCAGAAAACAAGCGGTGTTCGATGGCCTTGGCGGGCTTGTCGAACGAAGTGACCCAATGTCGGGTCGAGTAAGTGAGAGTCCTGACTGGCTCTCGCGGTATCGGAAACGATGCCAACTGAAGCAAAGAGGTTAGAAAAATGCCACGTCGTCGCGAAGTCCCCAAACGTGAAATCCTGCCGGATCCCAAGTACGGCAATGTCGAGCTGTCCAAATTCATGAACGTGATCATGGAAGGCGGCAAGAAGGCTGTTGCCGAGCGCATCATCTACGGTGCCCTCGACTTCATCGAGAAGAAGAACCCGGACAAGGACCCCCTCGAAGCGTTCACCGTTGCCATCAACAACGTGAAGCCGATGGTCGAAGTGAAGTCGCGCCGCGTCGGTGGTGCGAACTACCAGGTGCCGGTCGAAGTCCGCCCTGTCCGTCGCCTCGCCCTGTCGATGCGCTGGATCAAGGAAGCTGCCCGCAAGCGCGGTGAGAAGTCGATGGCCCTGCGTCTGGCCAACGAACTGATGGAAGCCACGGAAGGCCGTGGCGGTGCCATGAAGAAGCGCGACGAAGTGCACCGCATGGCAGAAGCCAACCGCGCCTTCAGCCACTTCCGCTTCTAAAAAACACACGTCTCTTGAGCGTTGGGGGTTGAGTACCGGGCGAAATCGCCCGTGCTCGACGCCCAGCGCTCAACGCATTTAAACCCGAAAGTACATCATGTCCCGCAAGACCCCCATCGAGCGCTACCGCAACATCGGTATCTCCGCGCACATCGACGCCGGCAAGACCACCACCACCGAACGTATCCTGTTCTACACGGGCGTGACCCACAAGCTCGGCGAAGTGCACGATGGCGCGGCAACGACCGACTGGATGGAGCAGGAACAAGAGCGTGGCATCACGATCACCTCGGCTGCCGTGACCTGCTTCTGGAAGGGCATGGACCACTCGCTGCCCGAGCACCGCATCAACATCATCGACACCCCCGGCCACGTGGACTTCACCATTGAAGTCGAGCGCTCGATGCGCGTGCTGGACGGCGCCGTCATGGTGTACGACTCGGTCGGCGGCGTGCAGCCCCAATCGGAAACCGTCTGGCGCCAGGCCAACAAGTACAAGGTGCCGCGTCTGGCGTTCGTCAACAAGATGGACCGCATCGGCGCCAACTTCTTCCGCGTTCGCCAGATGATGGTCGACCGCCTGAAGGCCAACCCCGTGCCGATCGTGATTCCGATCGGTGCCGAAGACAAGTTCCAGGGCGTGGTCGACCTGCGTCTGATGAAGGCGATCTTCTGGGACGAAGCCTCGCAAGGCATGAAGTTCGAAACGCGCGAGATCCCCGCCGAGCTGGTCGAGCTGGCCAAGGAATGGCGCGAGAAGATGGTCGAAAGCGCGGCCGAAGCTTCGGAAGAGCTGATGAACAAGTACCTTGAAGAAGGTGACCTGACGCTCGAGGAAATCACCCACGGTCTGCGCACGCGCACGATCGCCGGCGAAATCCAGCCGATGCTGTGCGGCAGCGCGTTCAAGAACAAGGGCGTGCAGCGCATGCTCGACGCCGTGATCGAACTGATGCCTTCGCCGCTGGACATTCCTCCGGTGCACGGCACGGACGACGACGAGCAGGACGTGACCCGCAAGGCCGACGACGGCGAGAAGTTCTCGGCGCTGGCATTCAAGCTCATGACCGACCCCTACGTCGGCCAGCTGACCTTCGTGCGCGTGTACTCGGGCGTTCTGAGCAAGGGCGACACCGTCTACAACCCGGTCAAGGGCAAGAAAGAGCGTATCGGCCGTATCGTGCAGATGCACGCCAACGAACGTCTCGAAATCGAAGAAATCCGTGCCGGCGACATCGCCGCTTGCGTGGGCCTGAAGGACGTCACCACGGGCGAAACCCTGTGCGACCCGAACGCCATGATCACGCTGGAGCGCATGGAATTCCCCGAGCCCGTGATCTCGCAGGCCGTCGAGCCCAAGACCAAGGCCGACCAGGAAAAGATGGGCATCGCCCTGCAGCGCCTGGCTTCGGAAGATCCGTCGTTCCGCGTGCGCACCGACGAAGAATCCGGCCAGACCATCATCTCCGGCATGGGCGAACTGCACCTCGAAATCATCGTGGACCGCATGAAGCGCGAATTCGGCGTGGAAGCCAACGTGGGCAAGCCGCAAGTGGCTTACCGCGAAACGATCCGCAAGACCGTCGAAGAAGCCGAAGGCAAGTTCGTTCGCCAGTCGGGTGGTAAGGGCCAGTACGGTCACGTCATCCTGAAGATCGAACCGCAGGAAGCTGGCAAGGGCTTCGAGTTCGTCGATGCCATCAAGGGCGGTGTGGTTCCTCGCGAATACATCCCCGCCGTGGAAAAGGGCGTTGTGGAAGCGCTGACGCAAGGCGTGCTGGCGGGCTACCCCGTCGTCGACGTCAAGGTCACGCTGCACTTCGGTTCGTATCACGACGTGGACTCGAACGAAATGGCGTTCAAGATGGCCGCGATCTTCGGCTTCAAGGAAGGCGCCCGCAAGGCCAGCCCGGTCATCCTCGAGCCGATGATGGCCGTGGAAGTCGAAACGCCTGAAGACTACGCCGGCAACGTGATGGGCGACCTGTCCAGCCGTCGCGGCATGGTGCAGGGCATGGACGACATGATCGGTGGCGGCAAGCTCATCAAGGCTGAAGTCCCGCTGTCGGAAATGTTCGGCTACTCGACGACGCTGCGCTCGGCCACGCAAGGCCGCGCCACGTACACGATGGAGTTCAAGCACTATGCTGAAGCTCCCCGTAACGTCGCTGAAGCCATCGTGGCCGCTCGCTCGAAGTAAGTTTCAAGAATGTGGGGCCGCGCCGT
>NZ_JBWKXQ010000072.1:0-35439 GCF_059423125.1 Variovorax sp. GW531-E2
CCGCGCCACTACCACCCGGGCTACTACGACGGTCCGCGTCGCCACGGTTACTACGACCACGGCCGCCGCGACTGGGAAGGCCGTCGCCACGGCCGCCGGGACAACGACGGCGACGGTGTGCCCAACCGTTACGACCGCCGCCCCAACAACCCCTACCGCTACTGACGCACGCCCTCAGGCCGGCGGGCTCGCATAGGCGGGCCGCTCGGTCGAAAGGCTCTGCTTGAGCTGGCGCGTGACCTCGTCGGCCAGCACCTCGGGCAGCCCTGCTTCCACGCCCGCCAGTGCCTGGCGCGCGGCGTCGTCGGGGGATGTCTTGGGGCCGGGCAG
Organism: Variovorax sp. GW531-E2; assembly: GCF_059423125.1. Lineage (NCBI taxonomy): Bacteria > Pseudomonadati > Pseudomonadota > Betaproteobacteria > Burkholderiales > Comamonadaceae > Variovorax > Variovorax sp. GW531-E2. The sequence goes on from NZ_JBWKXQ010000072.1 coordinate 331, forward strand.
GCGCGCCGCCATGTCGGTGTCCATGAGCGCCACGTGCAGGCTCGTGACCTGCGTGCCCTGCCCCGCCAGCTCGTTGCGCAAGCCGTTGCTCAGCGACCAGGCCGCCGACTTGGTGGCGCTGTAGGTCGCCACGCCGGGGAACGTCGTCCAGGCCAGGGCCGACAGCACGTTGAGGACCGCACCCCCGCCATTCGACGCGAGCACGGGCGCAAAGGCCTGTGTGAGCGCCCAGGGGCCGAAGAAGTTGGTCTCGAACTCGGCGCGCGCCGCGGCCACCGCGTCGGCCGAACCCAGGAAGCTCGATCCGCGCGAGATGCCCGCGTTGTTGACCAGCAGCATCACGTCGCCGCAGGCGCGCACGGCAGCTTCGATCTGCGCGGGCTGCGTGACATCGAGCGCCACGGGCACGACGCCCGCGAGCGTGATGCTCTTGGGGTCGCGCGCGGCCCCGTAGACCTTGCGCGCGCCGGCCGCGAGCGCCGCCTTGGCGAACGCCAGGCCGAGCCCCCGGTTGGCGCCGGTGATGAAGACGACGGAATCCTTGATCTGCATGACGAGCCTTTCGTTAATGAAGAGATAGCGAGAGCGCTTCAGGCCTGCGCCACGCGGCGCAGCAGCCCCTGGGTCGTGCGCGGCCAGCCGACGCGGCCGAACCACGCACCACCCGCGATGGCCGAAGCAATGACGATGCCGTACACCACCAGCGCCACGCCCTGCGCCGCGAACACGCCGGTGAGCCCGCCGCCCCAGCGCAGCGCCAGCCATCCGCCGGTGCCCGCCACGGCGAGCCGCGCGATGTTGCCGAGCACCGGCCACAGCAGCCGGCCCGCGCCCTGCGAGGCGAAGTACAGCACCAGCCCGACGCCGAAGAAACCGTACAACGGCCCCACCACGCGCAGGTAGTGTGCGCCGGTCTCGAGCATCACGGGGTCGTGGCCGAACAGCATCAGCCACGGACGCGGGAACAGCGCGGCGGCCAGCCCGATGACCTCGGCCATGCCGAAGGCCAGCGCCGCGCCAGCCCAGGTGGCACGCAGCGCGCGCTCGCGCAGCCCTGCGCCCATGCAGGTGCCGACCATCGCGACCAGCGGCGCGCCGAGGCCGAACACCAGCGGCACGAGCAGGTATTCGAGCCGCGACGCGGTGCCGTAGCCGGCCAGCGCGCCCGCGCCGAAATGGCCGGTGAGTGCGGTGGCGATACCGATCGACAGGTTCGTCGCCACGGTCGACACCGTGCCGATCAGGCCGATGCGCAGGATGTCGCGGAACAGCGGCCAGCGCATCTGGAACGCCGCCAGCGTGGGCCGCAGCAGGCTGCGCGGCGAGCGCAGGTAGGCGATGAGCGCGAGCGAGCCCAGCAGGTAGTACAGCAAGAGCGCCAGCGCCCCGCCCGCGATGCCCATGCCGCCCCACGGCCCGATGCCGAAGATCAGGAGCGGCGATGCGGGAATGAGGAACACCACGCCCACCACCGTCACGTTGGCCGGCACCGCCATGTTGCCGGTGCCGCGGATGATCGCGGACAGCGAGTTGAACAGCCACACCAGCACCGCGCCCGCGAACACCCAGTTCGAGTACGTGAGCGCGGCTTCCAGCGCCGCGCCGGTGCCGCCCATCACGCCGTAGAGCCAGCGCCCGCCCAGCAGCAGCGCCAGCGTGAAGCACAGGCCGAAGCCGATCGCGATGACCACCGCATGCCACACCAGCGCATCGGCGTCGCCCCGGCGGCGCGCGCCCAGCGCACGCGCGATCGACGAGGCGATGCCGCCGCCCATCGCGCCGCTGGAGGTCATCTGCATCAGCATGACGATGGGGAACACCAGCGCCATGCCGGCCAGCGCGTCGGTGCCGAGCTTGCCGACGAAGTAGGTCTCGATGAGCCCGACGGAGGCCTGCGCCAGCATCACGAGCACATTGGGCGCGGCCAGCCGCAGCAGCGTGGGGATGATGGGCGCCTCGAGCAGGCGGCGCGTGCGCGGATCGAGGTCGCCGTTCGCTTGTTGGGGGGTGGTCATGCGGGTCTCCGGCGGTCAGGCGCGTGCGGCGGCGTTGGTGGTGGCCGCAGCCGGTGCGGTGGCGGTCTTGGCGGGACGGCGGATCGCCATGACGATCACCGCCGCAAGCAGGCAGGCCGCGCCGGCCGTGTACAACGCCGGCGTGTAGGTCAGCAGCAGCGTGCGCGCAAAGCCCGCGCCGTAGGCCGCGGTGGCCGCGCCCAGCTGGTGAGCCGCGAAGATCCAGCCGAACACCAGCCCGACCTTCGCGGGGCCAAAGGCGGCGCCCGCGAGCTTGACGGTCGGCGGCACGGTGGCGATCCAGTCCAGGCCGTAGAACATCGCGAACAGGCCCAGGCCGTAGATCGTGAATTCCGAATGCGGCAGCCAGAACAGCGACAGCCCGCGCAGGCCGTAGTACCAGAAGAGCAGCTTGCGGTTGTCGTAGCGGTCGGAGAGCCAACCCGACAGGATGGTGCCGACGAAGTCGAAGGCGCCCATCATCGCGAGCACCGAGGCGGCGGGCACGGCGCTCATGCCGTAGTCGCCGCACAGCGAGATGAAATGCGTCTGCACCAGGCCGTTGGTGCTCAGGCCGCAGATGAAGAAGGTGCCGGCCAGGATCAGGAAGGTGCGGTTGGTCGCCACCTCGCGCAGCACGCGGAACGGCGTGGCGAAGTTCATCGTGAAGGCGGGTGCCGGCGCCGGCTGCGTGCCGGGGGCTTCACCGTAGGGCAGCAGGCCGATGTCCGACGGCCGGTTGCGCACCAGGCACAGCGCGAGCAGCGCAATCACCACGCTGCCCACCACGATCGGCACGATGGCCGAGCGCCAGCCCCAGTGCTCGATCATCCAGGCCGCCAGCGGCAGGAAGGCCAGCTGGCCGGTGGCCGCGCTGGCCGTGAGCATGCCCACGACCAGGCCGCGCCGCGCGACGAACCAGCGGTTGGCCACCACGGCGCCGAGCACCAGCGCCGTCATGCCGGTGCCCAGGCCGAGCATCAGGCTCCACAGCACGAAGAGTTGCCACAGCTGCGAGGCCGTGGTGACCAGCGCCATGCCCAGGCCGACCAGCGTGAGGCCGGCGCACATCACCGCGCGCAGGCCGTAGCGCTCCATCAGCACCGCGGCGAACGGGCCCATGAGGCCGAAGAGCGCAAAGCGCAGCGCGAGCGCGGACGAGATCTGCTCGGTGCTCCAGCCGAACTCCTCGCCGAGCGGCTTCATCATCGCGCCCGGCAGGCCGAGCGCGGCCGACATGGTGAGCATGGTCAGGAAGGTGACGGCGGCGACGATCCAGCCGTAGTGGATGCCGCGGCGCTGCAGCCATGCGGAGACGTGGGTGGCGAACATGGGACCTCTGGAACTGTTGGAATGGGTCGGGGGAGAAACGAAGAGACAGGGAATCCGGCCGCGCGGCTTCAGGGGCGCGGAACGTGTTCGTTGAAAGGGGTGGGAGCGTCAGTCCTGCACGTCGACCGGCTCGCCCGTGCCCAGCAGCGCGAGCGATTCGTCGATGAGCGCATGCAGCGCCAGCACGCGCTCCACGCCCAGCAGCGCATTGAGCTTGAGCTGCGCCGTCTTCCAGTGCTGCTGCGCTTCGCGCCACTTGGCGTCGCCGGCGTCGGTGAGCGACACCAGCCGGCTGCGCGCATCGGCGCCCGCCACTTGCGCCACCCAGCCCGCGGTAATGAGCGGCTGCAGGTTGCGGCTCAGCGTGGAGGCGGTCATCTTGAGCTCGCCCGCCAGGTCGACCGGGCGCATCGAGCCCAGGCGCTTGAGGTGCGACAGCAGCGAGTACTGCGTGGTCTTGAGGCCGCTGCGCGACACCTCGGCGTCGTAGTGCTGCGTCAGGCGGCGCATCAGCTGTCGCGTCTTGAAGCTGGTGCAGCCGCGGGGTTGGGTGGGTGTGTCCATGGGGTATTATTGTATGTGCAACTATTGCATATGCAATCAACCCCTCCCCGCAAAGCCCCCAGCAGGAACACAGGCATGACGCAGCAAGCTTTCACCGACACCCCCTCCCATCTGCTCGACGCATGGATCGCCGAAGAACGGCAGATCGCCGAGCGCCTTGAGAACGGCCCCGGCCCCGGGCTCGCGCGCCCCGAGCAGGTCGCCGGCAAGACTGGCCTGGAGGTCATGCAGGCCATGCTCAACGGCGAGATTCCCTACGCCGCCATCGCCAAGACGCTGGACTTCACCATCGTCTCGGTCAGCAAGGGCATCGCCATCTTCCAGGGCACGCCGCTGCCGCAGCACCTGAACCCGCTGGGCACCATCCACGGCGGCTGGGTCGCCACGATGCTCGACTCCGCGCTGGGCTGCTCGGTCCACACCATGATGCCGCCCGGTCGCGCGTACACCACAGCCGAGCTCAGCGTGAATTACGTCAAGGGCCTCACGCCGAAGGTGCAGCGCGTGCGCGCCGAAGGCAAGGTGATCCACTGCGGCAAGCAGCTCGCCACAGCCGAGGCCCGGCTGGTCGGGGCGGACGGCACGCTGTATGCGCATGCGACGACGACGTGCCTGGTGTTCGAGGTGCCGGCGGGACGGTGAGGCGTTTCAAGTAGGCCCTCAAGCTGTAAGCCAAAAGGAAAACCCGCTCCTCCCTGTCAGTGATAATTGTTCGCATCAGCGACAGGCTCCGTCGTCGCCGATGCCTTTCCTAGAACACCTCACCGCACCTGGAGGATCCTTCATGACCGACCGTTCCGGCCCCCAGGGCCGCGTGGCGCACGCCCTCCTCGGCGTTTCTGCCGCCTGGCTCGCCCTCACCGCCCTGCCCGCGCACGCCGCCAATGACGAGCTCACGCTCTACACGACGCGCGAGCCGGCGCTGATCCAGCCGCTGATCTCGGCGTTCAGCGCGCAGAGCAAGATCAAGGTCAACACGGTGTTCGTGAAGGACGGCCTGCTGGAACGCGTGAAGGCCGAAGGCGCGCGCTCGCCGGCCGACGTGCTGATGACGGTGGACATCGGCAACCTCGTCGACCTCGTCGAAGGCGGCGTGACGCAGCCGGTGAAGTCGGCCGCGCTCGAGTCGGCCATTCCGGCCAACCTGCGCGGCGCCGACGGCCAATGGTTCGCGCTCTCGCTGCGCGCGCGCGTGCTGTACGCCGACAAGAACCAGCCGCTGACCAGCTTCCGCTACGAAGACCTGGCCAACCCGAAGTACAAGGGCAAGGTCTGCATCCGCGCCGGCCAGCACCCCTACAACACGGCCCTGGTGGCCGCGATGATCGCGCACGACGGCGAAGCCAAGACCGAGCAGTGGCTGCGCGGCGTCAAGGGCAACCTGGCGCGCAAGGCCACCGGCGGCGACCGCGACGTGGCGCGCGACATCCTCGGCGGCATCTGCGACATCGGCGTGGCCAACTCGTACTACGTGGGCCAGATGAAGAGCGCCAAGGAAGGCACCGACGCGCGCAAGTGGGGCGACGCCATCAAGGTGATCCGCCCGACCTTTGCCAGCGCCAAGAGCGGCGGCACGCACGTGAACATCAGCGGCGCGGCCGTGGCCAAGAACGCACCGCAGCGCGCCAACGCGGTCAAGCTGCTCGAGTTCCTGGTGTCGGAACCGGCCCAGGCGCTGTACGCCGACGCCAACTACGAGTACCCGGTGCGCAAGGGCGTGGCCCTCGACCCGATCATCGGCCAGTCCATCGGCGAGCTGAAGGTCGATCCGCTGCCGCTGACCGAGATTGCCAAGTACCGCAAGCAGGCCAGCGCCCTCGTCGACAAGGTCGGCTTCGACCAGTGACCTTGCATGGCCGGGCACACCTTGCCGGCAACTGAATGCTGATTTCGCGGCGCCAGCCGCCGGGCCTGCGCGCCGCGGGCCCGGCATGGCGCTGCGCGTCGTTCCTGATCGCGCTCGGCGTGCTCGCGCCGGTGCTCACGCTGGCTTGGCTCGCGTTCGGCTCGGGCGTCGGCCACTGGGGGCCGCTGTTCGCGCACGTGCTGCCGCAGGCGGCGCTCAACACGGCGCTGCTGCTTGCGGGCGTCGGCACCCTCGTCCTCGTGATCGGCACCGGCTGCGCCTGGCTGGTCACGGCGCATGACTTTCCCGGCCGCGGCGTGCTCAACTGGGCGCTGCTGCTGCCACTGGCGATGCCGACCTACATCGTCGCCTTCGCCTACCTCGACCTGCTGCACCCGATCGGCCCCGTGCAGGGCGCGATCCGCTGGATGCTGGGCTTCGACAGCCCGCGCCAGTTCCGCCTGCCCGACCTGCGCTCGATGCCGGGCGCGATCTTCGTGCTGGGCTTCGTGCTCTATCCGTACGTCTACATGACGGCGCGCGCGATGTTCATGACCCAGCCGGCGCACCTGCTGGAAGCGGCGCGCACGCTCGGCGAGAACCGGCGCGGCGCCTTCTTTCGCGTGGCGCTGCCGCTGGCGCGGCCGGCGCTGGCCGTCGGCCTGAGCCTGGCGCTGCTCGAGACGCTCAACGACATCGGCGCCTCCGAATTCCTCGGCGTGAACACGCTGACGGTGGCGGTCTACACCACCTGGATCACGCGCTCCGACCTGGCCGGCGCCGCGCAGATCGCCTGCGCGATGCTGTTCGTGGTGGTGGCGCTGGTCTGGCTCGAACGCAACGGTCGCCAGCACCAGCGCTTCGGCTCCGCGCAGCGCATGCGCGCGGTGCAGCCCCGGCGCCTGCACGGCGGCGCGGCCTGGGCGGTGACCGCGACGGCGGCGCTGCCGGTGCTGATCGGCTTCGTCGCGCCCGCGCTGTACCTGGTCTGGGAAAGCGGCAAACGGCTGTACCAGGGCGGCGGCATTTCGCAGGGCCTCGTGGCCAGCCTGGGCAACACGCTGGCGCTCGCGGCCGGCGTGACGGTGGTGGCCGTGGCGGCGGGGCTGGTCGTGGCCTGGGCCTCGCGCAGCCAAGGCACGAGCCTCAACCGCGCCCGCTGGCAGGCGCGCGTGGCCACGCTGGGCTACGCGGTGCCGGGCACGGTGCTCGCCATCGGCCTGCTGACGCCGGCGCTGGCCTTCGACGCGGCGCTGGCCGGCGCGATGGGCTGGCAAGGCCTGCCGCTGATGGGCGCGGGCATCGTGCTGGTCATGGCCTGCGCGATCCGTTTTCTTGCGATGCCCGTGGGCGGCATCGAGGCCGGGCTGGCGCGCATTCCGCCGGCCATCGAGCAGGCCTCGCGTCTGCTCGGCGAAACCACCGGCGGCACGCTGCGCCGCGTGCACCTTCCGCTGCTGCAGCCTGCCATCGCGGCGGGCGCGCTGCTGGTCTTCGTCGACGCCATGAAGGAACTGCCGGCCACGCTGCTGCTGCGCCCGGCCAACTTCGACACCCTCGCCACCTGGCTCTACGCCGAGGCCGCGCGCGGCACCTACGAGGAAGGCGCGATCGCCGCGCTGGCCATCGTGGTCGCCGGCCTGCTGCCGGTGGTGCTGCTGGCGCGCAACCAGCTCGGCACGACACCGGCGGTGACGCCCCCCGACACGGACCCCGCATGAGTTCCCCGCTTCATCTCGACTCGCTCCAGCTCGCGTACGACACGCCGCGCGGCCCGCACACGGTGGTCGACGGCTTTTCGCTGGACCTGCCCGCGGGCGAGATCGCCTGCCTGTTCGGCCCCTCGGGCTGCGGCAAGACCACGGTGCTGCGCGCCATCGCCGGCTTCGAGCCCGTGCGCGCCGGCACCATCCGCCTCGGCGACGCACTGCTGTCGTCGCCGCAGAAGCACCTGCCGCCCGAGCAACGGCGCGTGGGCATGATGTTCCAGGAGTACGCGCTGTTCCCGCACCTGTCGGCCGCCAGGAACGTCGCCTTCGGCCTGCGCCGCCTGGGCCGCGCGGCGCAGCAGGCACGCGTGGCCGAGATGCTCGCGCTGGTCGGCCTGGCCGAGGCCGGCGAGCGCTACCCGCACGAACTGTCGGGCGGCCAGCAGCAGCGCATCGCGCTGGCCCGCGCGCTGGCGCCATCGCCCGCCTTGCTGCTGCTGGACGAACCGTTTTCCAACCTCGACGGCGGCACGCGCGAGCGCTTGACCGCCGAGGTGCGCGGCATCCTGAAGAAGGCCGGGCAGACCGCGATCCTGGTCACGCACAACGAGGCCGAGGCGCATGCGATGGCCGACCGCATCGGCGTGATGCACAACGGGCGGATCACGCACTGGCTGGAGACGGCCTCGTAAAGGGAGGCGCTCCGATGCACAAGGCGACCCGACTATTCCTCGCGTGGGCGATGTTGCTCGGGTCGGCGATGCCGGCCCTGGCAGAAGTCCGTACGGTCTACCAAGGCACCCTCGGCACCAGCGAGGTCGTGCTCGAAGTGAATGCCACTGGCGGCGGGCGGTACTTCTATCGCCGCCACGGCGTCGACATTCCGCTCTCCGGGCCAGTGACGAAACTCGTGGAAGCCCTCCCGATCCAGGGCGAGGCGATGTACCGGGCGGCACAAGGCGGCAACGCGCCGTTGTTCGAAGACGCGCAGACCCGACAGCCGGGTCCGACATGGCGCGGCCAGATGATCGACGGCACCTTTGCCGGAAGCTGGAGCCATGGCCCTGGTAAGCAGAACGTCGCGTTCGAGCTTCGGCAAGTTCGCCAGTACGACCCGGACAAGAGTCCCGGCGACACCGAGCCGGTAACGCACTCCATCCCGCCAGGCAACACCACCGGCGCGGCTTCGGACGCACCGGTTTCCATCGAGACGGCACCCTACGACCACCTGAAGCTGCAGACATCGCTCAAGCAAGGCGTGGAGCACGTCAGCGGAGCGGTGGCATGGCGCATGGTCATCGATCCGCGCACGCGCTTTTCCTATCCGCGGCTCACGCGACACCCGAATGCGCGCGTCGTCGAGAAGGTCAACGCCATCCTCGCGCGCAGGCACGGACAGCTCAGCCTCGCCGCGCTCGAATGCAAGGCAACCCTTTACACAGAGACGCACCCGGCGGCCGGCTCGCTGGGAAACTACGACGCGGAATCGGTGCGCGTCACCTTTCTCAGCCCGACGCTGATGAGCGTCGTCGAATCGGGAAGCGCCGACTGCGGCGGCGCCCATCCCCACAACCACTACGCGCCCTACACGCTCGACCTGGTCCGTGGCGAGTACCTCGACTTCCATCGCCTGTTCCGCGCGTTCACCAGGACGCCGGACGGGTTCGTGCCGAGCAAGACGCTCATGGCGCTGATCGGGAAGAAGCTGGAGGCAGAGGGACGTGCGCCCCAGTCCGCCGCGTCCGCAGACCCGCAGTCCACGGGTTGCGACGAGGTGTGGCCCGAGTACCTGGCGTTGCATTTCGAGCGCACCCGCGGGCGCGATGCGCTGGCCGTCGCGGTCAGCGGCGTGCCGCACGCGCTCGGCGCCTGCCTCGGCACCACGGTGGCGCTGCCGTTCACCGAACTCAAGCCCCTTCTCAAACCTGCGGCCGGCGCGTACCTCTTTCCCAAGCCGTAGCAACCGGGCGCCGCCCGAATGGGCTTTTCCAGAAAAGGTTGTTCAGGCCCGCAAGAATCGCGGCGATCCTGCCCCCAACTCTTCGAGAACGGAACGCCCCATGACCCAGGCCCTCACCCTCGTCAGCCACCTGCTGTGCCCCTACGTGCAACGCGCCGCGATCGCGCTGCACGAGAAGAACGTGCCCTTCGAGCGCGTCGTGATCGATCTCGCGAACAAGCCCCAGTGGTTTCTCGACATCTCGCCGCTGGGCAAGGTGCCGCTGCTGAAGGTGCAGCGCCCCGATGGCACGGAAACCGTGCTGTTCGAGAGCAACGTGATCTGCGAATACCTCGAGGAGACGCAGCCCGGCGCTCGCCTGCACCCCGAAGATCCGCTCGCACGTGCGCAGCATCGCGCATGGATGGAATTCGGCTCGGCCATCCTCGCCGACCTGTGGGGCTACGAGACCACGCAGGACGCCGCCGTGTTCGCGCAAAAGCGCGAGGCGCTGGCCGCCAGGTTCGAACGCGTCGAGGCCGCGCTGGGGCAAGGCCCCTACTTCGCGGGCGAAGCCTTCAGCCTCGTCGATGCGGTGTTCGCGCCGGTGTTCCGCTACTTCGAGGTGTTCGATGCGATCAGCGATTCGCACCTGTTCGATGCGCTGCCCAAGGTGAATGCCTGGCGCCATGCGCTGGCGGCGCGGCCCAGCGTGCGCGCGGCGGTGGTGCCCGAGTACCCACGGCACCTGATGGATTTCCTGAAGAAGTACCAAGCGCACCTGCTGACGCTGGCGGCTTGATCGCAAGAAGCAGAGGGCGACAATAGCCCCCTTCCCCCCATAACGACACGACCCACGAGATGCGACTTCTCCACACCATGCTGCGCGTTGGCAATCTCCAGCGCTCCATCGACTTCTACACGCAGGTGCTCGGCATGACGCTGCTTCGCACGTCGGAAAACCCCGAGTACAAGTACAGCCTCGCTTTCGTCGGTTACGGCAACGGCAACCCCGACCAGGCCGAGATCGAGCTCACCTACAACTGGGGCACCGAGAGCTACGAGCTCGGCACCGCCTACGGCCACATCGCGCTCGGCGTGCGCGATGCCTACGCGGCCTGCGACAAGATCAAGGCCGCCGGCGGTAACGTGACGCGCGAGGCCGGCCCGGTCAAGGGCGGCACGACGGTGATCGCCTTCGTGACGGACCCCGATGGCTACAAGATCGAGCTGATCCAGCGCAACGAGAACGCGTCGGGCGGCGGCCTGCGCTGAGCCGTTTCGGGCGGCACGCAACACCATGGCAAGCCCGAAGACAAAGAAGAAGGACGCGCCGCTGACGCGCTACGTCGCCCTGCTGCGCGGCGTGAACGTCAACGGCATCACGATCAAGAGCGCCGACCTGAAGGCGCTGTTCGTCGACGAACTCGGCTTCGGCGCGGTGCGCACGGTGCTCGCCAGCGGCAACGTGCTGTTCGACACCGACGCGCCCGATGCCGCCGCGCTGCGCACGCGCATCGAGAAAGCGCTGCGCCAGTGCTTCGGCTACGAGGCGTGGATCGTCTTGCTCACGCAGCGGCAGGTGGCCGACATGGCGGCGGGCTATCCCTTTGAGCGCATCGACGACACGCACCATCCGTACCTCGTGTTCGGCTCCGATGCCGCGATGCTCGACGAGATCATGGACAAGGCCGGCACGGTCGACGCCAAGGTCGAACGGCTGGTGCGCGGCGATGGCGTGCTGTACTGGCAGTGCCCGCTCGGCGAAAGCCTGGAGACGCCGGTGGCGAAGCTGCTCGCGAAGACCCGCTACAAGTCGAGCACCACCACGCGCAACCTGCGCACGGTGGAAAAACTCATCACGGACTGATCGATCAGCAGCCCAGCCGGTCGGCCAGCGCGACGATGTCGCGCACATGCAGGCTGTTGTCCGGCTGCGGCGACACGTCCTTCGGCTGGTTGCGGCCGAACTCGTGGGGCCGCTCGATGTACGCCGTCTTCAGGCCGCACACGCGTGCAGCCGCCAGGTCGTCGTGGTGCGCGGCAGCGAGCATGACCTGGCCCGGCGTGGCGTCGAACACGCCTGCCACGCCGAGGTAGGTGCGCGGGTCGGGCTTGTAGGCCTTGAACACCTCGGCCGACAGCACGCAGTCCCAGGGCAGGCCGGCGCGCTTGGCCATCTCGGTGAGCAGGCCGATGTTGCCGTTGGAGAGCGTGCAGATGGTGAACTTCTTCTTGAGCCGCGTGAGCCCCTCGACCGCATCGGGCCAGGCCGGCAGGCGGTGCCAGGCGCGGCTCAGGTCGCGCTTGGCGGCGCTGTCGAGGTGGTCGGCCAGGCTGAAGTCGTGCAGCACCTGTTCGAGCATGCTCAGGTGCAGCTCGTCGAGCAGCGTGAAGCCGCCCTCGCCGGCTGCAATGCGTTCCATCACGGCCTTCATGGCGGGCTGGTAGCCGGCGCGCCAGGCCAGCGCAAAGGCCCCGCCGTCCACGCCGGGCAGCACGCGCTCGACCTCGGCCGCAATGCCGCTGTGCCAGTCGACCACCGTGCCGAACACGTCGAACGCGATGACCTTGAGGTCGCCCGCGTCGAAATCGGCCGACATGCTCAGCGGGGCAGCTGGCTCGCGGCGCGCGCCAGTTGCTCGATGCGGGTCCAGTCGCCGTCGCGGATGGCGTCGGTCGGCACGATCCACGAACCGCCCACGCAGGCCACGTTCGACAGCGCGAGGAACTCGGCCGCGTTGCCCGCATGGATGCCGCCCGTTGGGCAGAAGGTGACGTCGCCGAACGGGCCCTGCCAGGCCTTGAGCATCGGCAGGCCGCCGGCCTGCAGCGCGGGGAAAAACTTCAGCTGGGTGTAGCCGTCTTCCTGCGCCGTCATGATCTCGCTGCCGGTGGCCACGCCGGGCAGCAGCGGCAGGCCGAGGTCGTGGCAGGCCTTGCCGACCGCGCGCGTGTAGCCCGGGCTCACGCCGAACTTCGCGCCGGCCAGCGCCGAGGCCTGTGCGTCGGCCGCGCTGCGGATGGTGCCCGCGCCGGCGACGGCTTCAGGCACTTCCTTGGCGATGGCCTCGATGCACTGCAGCGCCTGCGGCGTGCGCAGCGTCACTTCGAGCATGCGGATGCCGCCTGCGACCAGCGCGCGCGCCAGCGGCACGGCGTGCTTCACGTCGTTCAGCACGATGACCGGAATGACGGGTGCGTCGCGCATCACGTCGAGGGGGGTGAGTCTGTCTGTCATCTCATGGCTCCAAAAGTTTCTTGCGGCCCACGCGGGGCCCTGTCACATCCAGGTGCAGGCGCCCTCTTCTGCGGTCAGTGCGTTACGGCGCATGCCGGCGAACAGTTCGCGGCCCAGGCCGTGCCCGTCGGCGGTGCGTTGCGCGTCGGACAGCATCGCGGTCTCGCGCGCGGCCCATTCGTCTTCGGGCAGCAACACGGCGAGCGTACCCGCTACGGCGTCGAGGCGGATCAGGTCGCCGTCGCGCACCTTGGCCAGCGGGCCGCCGGCGGCAGCTTCGGGCGACACGTGGATGGCCGCGGGGATCTTGCCCGAGGCGCCGCTCATGCGCCCGTCGGTCACCAGCGCCACGCGGAAGCCCTTGCCCTGCAGCACCGACAGCGGCGGCGTGAGCTTGTGCAGCTCGGGCATGCCGTTGGCCTGCGGGCCCTGCCAGCGCACCACGCAGACCACGTCGCGCTCCAGCTCGCCGGCCGTGAACGCTTTCTGCAGCGCGGCCTGCGAGTCGAAGACGCGCGCGGGCGCTTCGATGACGTGGCGGTCGTCGGGCACCGACGACACCTTGATCACGCTGCGCCCCAGGTTGCCGCTGAGCAGCTTGAGGCCGCCGGTGGCGCTGAAGGGGCTGGCCACCGGTCGCGTGACGGCTTCCTTCTGCAGCGGCGCAGCGGGCGTCCATTGCAGCGTGTTCTCGCCGGCCAGCGACGGGATGTTGGCGAATTCGCGGATGCCGCCGGCGCGCACCGTGAGCACGTCGGCGTGCATCAGTCCGGCCTCGACCAGCTCGCCGATCACGAAGCCCGGGCCGCCGCAGGCCTGGAACTCGTTCACGTCGGCGCTGCCGTTGGGGTACACGCGCGTGAGCAGCGGCACCACGTCGGACAGCTGGGAGAAGTCGTCCCAGTCGATGAGGATGCCCGCGGCGCGCGCCACGGCCACCCAGTGAATCAGGTGGTTGGTGGAGCCGCCCGTGGCCAGCAGCGCGACCATGGCGTTGACGATGCAGCGCTCGTCGACCATCTCGCCGATGGGCGGGCAGTTGAAGGCCGTGTCGCTCGCCTTGCCGAGCACCGAGCGCACCGCTTCGCGCGTGAGCGTTTCGCGCATGGCGTCGCCGGGCTGGATGAAGGCCGTGCCGGGCACGTGCAGGCCCATGGCCTCCAGCAGCATCTGGTTGCTGTTGGCAGTGCCATAGAAGGTGCAGGTGCCGACCGTGTGATAGGCGGCCATTTCGGCCTCGAGCAGGCCCTGGCGGCCCACGAGGCCCTGCGCCGCCTGCTCGCGCACCTTCGATTTGGCGGTGTTCGACAGGCCCGAGGGCATCGGCCCAGCGGGCACGAAGACGGTGGGCAGGTGGCCGAAGTGCAGCGCGCCAATCAGCAGGCCCGGCACGATCTTGTCGCACACGCCGAGCATCAGGGCGCCGTCGAACATGTCGTGCGTGAGCGCGACGGCGGTGCTCATGGCGATCAGGTCGCGGCTGAACAGGCTCAGCTCCATGCCGGGCGTGCCCTGCGTGACGCCGTCGCACATGGCGGGCACGCCGCCCGCGACCTGCGCCGTGGCGCCGTGGCGGCGGGCCTCGTGCTTGATGATGTCCGGGTAGCCCTGGTACGGCGCGTGGGCCGAGAGCATGTCGTTGTAGGCCGTGACGATGCCCAGGTTGGGCGCGCGCTCGGCCACCACCTTGAACTTGTCGTTGGCCGGGATACCCGCCACGGCGTGCGCCACGTTGGCGCAGCCCATGCGGTCGGAGCCGCGGTCGCGGGCGCGGATCTCGGCCAGGCGCGTGAGGTAGGTGCTGCGCGTGTCGCGGCTGCGCGCGCGGATGCGATCGGTGACGTCGCGGACGGTGGGGTGTGTGCTGCTCATGGGGAAGTTGGCTCTTGCTGCGTGTCGCCGGCGCGACTGTGGGCCTGGAGGCCCATCGTACCAATTCGAGCGCGACGCCCCGATGAAATCCGGCCGCAGAACGATACGAAATTACTCAGGCATGCACCCGGTCGCGTGCAGGCACAAAAAAACCCGGCCATGCCGGGTTTTTCCTTGGGGGATGCGGAAGGCCGGATCGCTCAGTCGACCAGCCGGACCTCGACGCGGCGCGCCTCGGCGTTGTTGCCCGATCCGGCGGTGACGGCGGGCTTTTGCAGGTCGATCTTCTCGGCCGGCACGCCCAGGCCCGCCAGCACCTCGCGCACCATCTGGGCGCGCTTCTTGGCCAGTTCCTCGTTCACGGCGGCGTCGCCGGTGGTGTCGTGGAAGCCCGAGACCACCGCCTTGCGGCCACCCTCGACGCCCTTGATGACCAGGGCCAGCGCCTCGGCCGCGCCCGGTGCGAGGTCGGCGCTGCCGGTCGCGAAGTAGAAGTTCACCACGCCGCCGACCACGCGGATGCTGGCGCCGTCGGGGATCACCACGGTGACGGTCTCGGTGACTTCGGTCACCTGCACCGCGCCGCCCGGCGCCGCTGAAGCCGAAGCCGCGACAACGGGCTTGGCCTGCGCGGCCGTCGCGCCCAGGCCCTTGTGCCAGAAGGCGACGCCGATCACGAACATGATCACGAGCGCGATCAATGCCACCAGGAAGCCGAGGGCGAAATTCTGCTGGCTGTCGTCGTTGTTCATGGAAGCGCGGTCTCCGTAGGAAAGGGGTCGGTAAATAATGGTGCGGTGAACCATGATCACGAAATTGTAGGCGCCACCCCCGACACCCCCGTGTCAGCCGGCGCGCCGGACCCCGGTCCGCCGGGTCTCGACCCCATGCCCCGTCCGCTGCGCGACCCGCAGCCGATGCTGGAACGCGCGATCGCCGACTGGGGCGGACGCGACGATCTCTGGCTGTTCGGCTACGGCTCGCTGATCTGGCGGCCCGAGTTCGGCTTTGCGGAGCGGCGCGCGGCCTCGGTGCACGGCTGGCACCGCGCGCTCAAGATGTGGAGCCGCGTCAACCGCGGCAGCGTGCAGACGCCGGGCCTGGTGTTCGGCCTGCTCTCGGGCGGCAGCTGCCGGGGCGTGGTGTTCCGCGTGCCGAAGGCTGAGGGCCTGGAGACGCTCAAACGACTCTGGCTGCGCGAGATGCCGACCGGCGTGTACGACCCCAAGTGGCTGCAATGCGGCACCGCCGAAGGGCCGGTGCGCGCGCTGGCCTTCACGCTGTCGCGGCGCAGCCCGAACTTCACGGGCGAGCTCAGCGACGAGCGCTACCGCCACATCTTCGCGAATGCCGTGGGCCGTTACGGCAGCTCGCTCGACTACGCGCGCCAGACCCTGCTCGAACTGCAGCGCCATGCGATCCACGACGCGGCACTGGCCCGGCTGGTGGCGCTGGCCGCCGAGCCGCCATTTCAGACACCCGCCGATTGCGGGACAGCCCTGGCTCCGGTATACGTTGCGGGGTCTTCGGACACCGCGTCCTCTCAACCCTCCACCCCGTTCAACAAGGAAAACCAATGATCCATCGCCGTCTCCTCGCCACTGGCACCGCCCTCCTCGCCACTGCCGTGCTCGCCGCCTGCGGCAGCATGGGCGGCAAGCCGAGCACCACGGTCGAGCTGACGCCGACCGCCGCCGTCACGCCCAACCCCGCGCGCGGCTCGGTGACGCTCACCGCCCTCGACCACGGCGTGCGCGTGTCCGGCGAGGTGCGCGGCCTGGCGCCGGGCAGCGAGCACGGTTTCCACATCCATGAAAAGGGCGACTGCGGCAACAACGGCAACGCCTCGGGCGGCCACTTCAACCCGGCCGGCGGCACGCACGGCAAGTTCTCCGCGCCCGGCAGCCATGCCGGCGAGCTGCCCAGCCTCGTGGCCGATGCCAGCGGCGTGGCGCGCTTCAGCGTCGACAACCACGCGATCTCGCTGACCGACGGCACCGCCAACAACGTGCGCGGCCGCGCGCTCGTGGTGCACCGCGACCGCGACGACTTCACGACGCAGCCCGCCGGCAACTCCGGCCCGCGCGTGCTCTGCGCGGTCGTTGCCACGAACTAAGCAAAAAGTGTGAGTGGTCAGGCGCCCGCGCGCGCCTGCCAGAGCGCCTCGGCCCGCGCCAGGGCCTCGGGCGTGTCGATGTCGGTCACGACGCCGGCATCGTCCACGGCCAGATCGATGACCGAATCGATGGCACGCATCGCACGCAGGACGGACGATGCGCCCAGATTCCCCTCCAGCGCCGCCAGCTGCGCCCAGCAGCCCGCCGCAAAGCCCACCGGATGCCCGCGCTCGCCCCGGTACTCCGGCTGCACGGCATTCACCCGCCCGCCGAGCGCGGCGGCCACCGCCCGCAGCGTCGCGGCCTGCACCAGCGGCAGGTCGCCCGGCAGGATCAGCCAGCCCGCCGCGTGAGGCGTGGCGCGCACCGCGGCGGCAATCGAATCGCCCATGCCGGGGTGCCCCGCGTCTTCCAGGTGCCACGGCAGGCCGCTCGCGCGCACCGCGTCGAGCGTGCGCTCGAGCACCGGCCGGCCTGCGAGCAGCGCCTTCAGCTTGGAGCCCGTGCCGCCGGCCGCGATGAAACGCTCGCCACGGCCCGAGGCCAGCACGATCACGGTCGGGGAGTTCGCCTCTGTCGTCGTCATGGGCCGAGTATGTGCGCAACAATCCCGGCATGACTTCTTCTCCTCTTTCCAAGGACGCGCTGGCCGCGCTGCGCAAGAGCTACGAGCGCGCCGAGCTCGACGAGACCCGCAGCGCCGCCGACCCGATCCAGCAGTTCGAGCGCTGGCTCACCGAAGCCGTCGACGCGCACATCCCCGAGCCCAACGCGATGACGCTGTGCACCGTGGGCAGCGACCTGCGGCCGTCCAGCCGCATCGTGCTCATCAAGGGCTACGACGCGCGCGGCATCGTCTGGTACACCAACTACGACAGCCGCAAGGGCCGCGAGCTGTCGGGCAACCCGTATGCCTCGCTGCAGTTCCACTGGGTCGAACTGGAGCGCGTGGTGCGCATCGAAGGCCGCGTGGAACGCGTCAGTGCCGAGGAGAGCGACGCCTACTACGCCAGCCGCCCGCTCGATTCACGCATCGGCGCCTGGGCCAGCCCGCAAAGCGAAGTGATCAGCGGACGCGACGTGCTGGTGAAGAACGCCGCCGTGTACGCCGCCAGGCACCTGCTCTCGCCGCCGCGTCCGCCGCACTGGGGCGGCTTCCGGCTGGTGCCCGACCGCTGGGAGTTCTGGCAGGGCCGCAAGAGCCGGCTGCACGACCGGCTGCGCTACCGGCTCGAAGGTGCGGACTGGGTGCGCGAACGCCTCGCGCCCTGAGCCTGGCTCAGGCCTCGCAACCGGCCACCTTGAATTCGACGCGCCGGTCCAGCGCGTCGCTCGCATCGTCGGCCCCCGTGCCGACGATGTTCTCGCGAAAGCCCATGCCGGCTTCGCGCAGCTTCTTCGACAGCGGCGGCGCCTCGCCCACCAGCCGCGCCTTGACGCTGGTCGCGCGCTGCAGCGACAGCCGCTCGTTGACCGCCTCCGAGCCCGTGCGGCTCGTGTGGCCCGTGACCACCACGCACGCGTCGATCTGCGCCGCCTGCCGCGCGATCTGGCGCAGCCACATCGGGTAGGCCGCGCTGATCTTCGGGTCGGCCAGGAAGTCGGTCGAGCCCGGCTTGAACAGGAACTTGACGCTCAGGTTGTTGCTCTCGAGCCCCAGCCGCGCCAGCGTGCCGAAGGTGCGCTCGGCATCGGCCGTGCGGCCCAGCTGCGACTGCGTGAGGTACAGCCCGCTGTAGATGCGCAGCTGCTGACCATCGGACCGCTTCGACGCGGCCTCGTAGCGGCTCAGGGCCTCGCTCATGCGGCCGGCCTCGTAGGCGGCGGTGGCCTCCTGCAGCACCGTGGCGGTCGGCAGGCGCTCCAGGTACAGCGCGTCGGCGGCCTGCCCGGCCGGCGTCTCGGCGGTGCGGATATAGCCTTCCACGCCGCGGTCCTTGCCGTTCACGGGGCTGTCGCGGAAGAAAGCGGTGGGCCGCGTGTCGAGCGAGGCATCGCTGATGCGCGCCACCGACTGCGCGATCACCATGCCGCTCTTGATCTCGGTCATGGCGAGGTTCAGCCGGTACGGCGCGCCCGAGGCGTCCTTGTCGCGCACCAGCGTGCCGTTGAGCACGTACTGCGCGTTGCCGATCTCGTTGGCGTTGAACGGCGTCACGGTGAACTGCTTGAACTGCGCCTGCATGCGCTGCACGATGCGCTGCTCGGCCACGCGCGTCACCTCGGTCTGCTGGCCGCTGGCGCCTTCGAGCAGCGGGTCGATCACGATGCGCCGCTGCGTCAGCGTCGACTCCACCTTGGCCAGGAAGGCCGGCAGCTTCTGGGTCTGCACCATGAGGTCGTCGACCGCCTGGGTGACGGCCTGGTCGAAGGGCATGGCGCTGCTGGGCGCGGGGCGGTGCGCGCAGGCGGCGGCCAGCAGCGCGGCGGTGCACAGCGCCAGCACGCGCCACAAGGCTCGGGGGACGGCGGTGTTCGTGGTGGTCGTGGTCATCAGCACTGGCTCCTCAAAATGGTCATGTCCTGGTCCGACAGCGGCTCGCCCACGGCGGCGCGCATGTTGATCTCGCTGCAGCGTTTCGAAGGCGCGGGACGCCGCTCGACGGGTTCGCGATGCGCCTCGGGCGCCGGGGCTGCGGTGGCGGTGATCTGCGGGCGCGGCTTCGGCGCGGGCCGCACGACGGCGGGCTTGGGGTCCGCTTCCCTGGCCGGCGGTGCCTCCGCCGGCACAGGAACGGCCAGGCAGGGCGTGCGGCACGGCTTGGCCTCGCCCGCCGCATGCGCGCGCGCGCCGTGCAGCGCGATCACCGTCGCGACCACCGCCGTCACTGCAAGGGCAAGGGGCGAAACACGCGCCGGGTAGATCGTCATCAGCCGGCAAATGTAGGGGCGCGAACGCCGCTCGCCAGCCCACCAAACGGCCACCCCTGCCAAACGGCATAGGGCTACCGCTGTCGTTCAGTCGGGCAAAAGTTCGCGAAAGGCGCGGGAGAAATGGGGGCCGTCAGGGCAACCACTGCACCCAGACCATCACCAGGGTGAGCGTGCCCAGCGCCAGCACGGTCGACACGGCGACGCTGGCCGTGACCAGGTCTTCGGCGCTGCGGTAGCGCTGCGAGAACAGGAACACGTTGGCGCCGATGGGCAGCGCCGCCGCCACCACCATCACGGTGAGCGGAATGCCGCGCACGCCCAGCAGCCAGCCGATGAGCGCCACCAGCAGCGGGTGCACGAGGTTCTTCACCAGCGCCTGCACCAGCGCGCCGCGCCAGTGGCGCCCGATGGGCGTGAGCGCGAGCGTGATGCCCACCATCACCAGCGCGACCGGCCCGAAGGCCTGGCCCAGCAGCTGGATCGGCTTGTCGATCACCTCGGGCATCACGAGCCCCGTCTGCGCGAACAGCAGGCCCGCGATGATGGGCAGTGGCACCGGATGGATGATGGCGTTGCGCAGCGCGCGCCCCACGGTGCGCGCCATGGAGCGCCGGTCGGCGCCGCTCACCGCCGCATGCTCGCGCGCCACGGCCAGTTCGAGCACCACGGTGGCGCTGGTCATGAGCACGAGCGAGTGCAGCGAGATCAGCGTGAGCAGCACCACCATGCCGGGCTCGCCGTAGGCCAGGCCGATCAGCGCGATGCCGATCATCACGGTGTTGCTGTAGGTGTTGGCCAGCGCGAGCACCGCGCCCGTGCGGTTGAAGCCGCGCCACGCGAGCGTGGCCGCGAACAGCAGGCCCGAGGCGATGAAGTACGCCGCCACGGGCTTCAGGCTCAACTCCTGCACATGCACCGTGCTCATGGCGCGGAACAGCAGCGCGGGCGCGAGCAGCAGGAAGATGAGGTTCGACAGGTCTTTCACCGCATTGCCGCCGATCCACCGGCGCCGTCCGGCGAGGTAGCCGGCTGCAATGAGGAGAACGACGGGCAGCAGGGAAGAAATGACGAACGAATTCACCCGGCGAGGATAGCGCGCGCCCGCCGCGCGAAAGGCCGGCGCCTCAGAACGTGACGCGCAGGCCCACCTTCAGCGAACGCCCCGGCAGCGGCGCCTTCGGGAACACCGTGGTCGTCAGGATCGAGGTCGGTGTGTAGGCCAGCGTGTTCCCGATGTTGTCCATGCGCGCATACCAGGTGAGGTTGGCGCGCTGCACCTTCATGCGGTAGCTGATGGACGCGTTCCACAGCGTGTACGCGTCCGTCTCGCGCGCGCCCACGCTCGGCACCCGGCGCTGCGCCGCGTTGTAGTCGAAGCCGACGCGCGCGGTCCACGGCCCGTTGCCGTAGGCCAGCGTGGCGCCCAGGCGCAGCGGCGCGATGCGCGGCAGCGGCTCGCCGGTGTCGAGGTTCTTGGCGCGCACGATATCGCCGCGCCACTCGAGGTCGAGCGTGCCCGCGTCGGCCATCCGCGCGAAGCCGTCGGTGCCCAGCAGCCGCAGGTTGCCGTTGGCCTCGATGCCGGTGAAGCGCGCGCGCATGCCGCCGTAGCGGTACTCGGCCAGCGTGTCGGTCGCTTCGGGGTCGGTGACGACCTGCCCTTCCTCGTCGAGCGTGCGGCCCGACGCGGTCAGGCCGATGTAGTTGCGAAAGCGCGTGACGTACGCGTTCACGCGGGCCGTGTTCGGGCCCGACTTCCACTGCGCGCCCAGGTCGAAGCCGGTGGACTTTTCCTTGCCCAGGTTCGGGTCGCCCACTTCCCAGGCCGCCGTGGCCACGTGCGGGCCGTTGGCGAGCAGTTCGTAGTCCTTCGGTGCGCGCTCGGTGTAGGCCAGGTTCGAGGTCAGCTGCCACTGGGGCGTGAGGTTGACCAGCGCGCCGAACGCCGCGCTGTGCGGGTTGAAGGTGCGCTCGCCGATGGCGAAGCGCGTCACCGACAGATCGTCGGGGTAGCCCAGCGAGCGCACCGTGACCTTCTCGGTGCGCGCGCCGAAGCTCAGGCGGCCCCACGAGGTGCCGAGCTCTTCGTGCAGGAACAGCGCGTTGGAGCGCGTGCGGCTGTGCGGCGCGAAGGCCTCCGAGCCGTCGGCGGCGAAACGGTTGGTCTCGCGGCTGAAGCCGACCAGGCCCTCGAGGTTGCCGATCTTTTCGTGCCGCGCCTCGATGCGCAGGTCGTTGCTCAGATTCGAGAAGGTGGTGCCGGCCTCGCGGCCCTCGAACTCGGTGTGGCGGTAGTCGGTGCGGCTCACCTTCGCGTGGATGCTGCGGATGAAGCCGCCCGGGCGCCACTCGCCTTCCAGCGCGTAGCGGTCGGACTTCATGCCGATGGTCACGTCGTCCTCGGCCACGGTGCCGTAGTTGCTGCGGTAGGTGCTGGCCGAGGCGCCGATCCAGCCCTGGCTGAAGAACAGCGTGCCGCCGACCGCGCCGCCATGCGCCTCGTTCTGCGAGTTGCAGATGCGACGCGCGAGCGACAGGCGCCCAGGCTTGCTGCATTCGAGGTCGACCGGCACCGCCACGTCCTTCGAGTCGCGGTTGAAGGCGTCGACGTGCAGGGCGAAGCGGTCGTTGCCGCCTTCGAGCAGCACGCCGCCGCTCTTTTCCTTGTTGCCGCTGGCGTAGCCCAGCTCGGCACGGCCGCCGAAGCCGTTGATGGGCTCGGTGGGGATGCGGTTGTCGATCACGTTGACCACGCCGCCCACGGCGCTGCCGCCGTACTGCAGCGCCGAGGGGCCGCGCAGCACCTCGATGCGCTCGGTCACCAGCGCGTCGACGGGCACCGCGTGGTCGTAGCTCAGCGCCGAGGCGTCGGGCGCGCCGCCGCCGTTCTGCAGGATGCGGATGCGGTCGCCGTCCTGCCCGCGGATGCTGGGGCGGCTGGCGTTGGGGCCGAAGTAGCTGCTGCTCACGCCGGGCAGGTTGTTCAGCGTTTCGCCCAGCGTCGATTCGGAACGCAGCAGCAGCTGGTCGCCCGACAGCGAGGTGGTCGGCGCGATCAGGTCGCTCGCGCCCAGCGGGTTGCCGGTGACGGTGACCTCGCGCAGGCTGGCGGCGTCAGCGGCCGGGGCCGCGGCGGTGTCGGCGGTCTGGGCCAGGCTCGCCACCGAGGCGAGCGAAAGAACGGCAGCGCCGATGGCGTTGCGACGGAATTGGGGGGTCATGAAGAAAGAACACTCGTTGAATCGGGGAACGACCGGCCGCCCTCACCCGCCCGAAGGGGTGCGGCAACCGGAACACGGGGGATTCAGCGAGTGGACGGCGGGCCGCGCGCGTCGAAGAGCGCGACCCAGCGGGCGATGGCTTCGCCCTGCAGATAAGCAAACGTGGCCGCCGGCAGCAGCATCGGCAGCACCACCAGTGGCACGCCGGGCACGCCCGTGCCGTGCGCCAGCTGGTCGTACAGGCGGCAGTCGGCGTCGTCGTGCACGCCGAACAGGCTGGCCAGCGTGTGGCCGGTGACGTGCCGGTGTTCGGCCTGTGCCGTTGCGGCTGCTGCAGCGGCGGGCAGGCCCGGCACGTGCAGCGAACGGTGCATGAGCCCCATCGTGCCCGCGAACCAGAGCGCGAACGCCAGCGCGACGACCAGCGCGCGGGTGGCGCGCGTCATGCGGTTCGGGGTCTGGCGCAGGGTGGCGGACACGGGGCGTGAAAGAAGAGACTCAGGCCTTGACGCGCGAGGCGAAGGTCTTCTGGAACTTCTCGACCTTCGGGCCGACCACGAACGCGCAGTAGCCCTGGTTCGGGTGGTTCAGGAAGTAATCCTGGTGGTAGGCCTCGGCGGTCGAGTAGTTGGCCAGCGGCGCCACTTCGGTCACCACGGGCGAGCTGTAGGTCTTGCTGGCCTCGATCTCGCGGATGACGGATTCGGCGACCTCTTTCTGGGCGTCGCTCGTGGTGTAGATGCCGCTGCGGTACTGGGTGCCGACGTCGTTGCCCTGGCGGTTGAGCGTGGTGGGGTCGTGCACCACGAAGAAGATCTCGAGCAGCTCGCGCAGGCTGATCTGCGCCGGGTCGAATTCGAGCTTCACCACCTCGGCATGGCCGGTGCGGCCGGTGCAGATCTGCTCGTAGCTCGGGTTCAGGGTCTGACCGTTGCTGTAGCCCGATTCGACGTCCAGCACGCCCTGCACCCGGTCGAACACCGCCTCGGTGCACCAGAAGCAGCCTCCGCCGAGCACGATGGTTTCGGTGGGCGACGGTGAGGAAGACATGGCGCGGCTCCGGGTGGGTTGGAAAAAGCGGGGACCGGTATTGTCGCGGCTTGACGGGCCGGATGCCGGTCACTACATTACTAACCCGTCAGTCATTAACACCATGGCCTCCCCCCGTTCCCTCGTCGACAAGTTCTGCCCGCTGCCGTCCAAGCGCGAGCGGCGCAAGGAGGCGCGTCCGGGCGAGCTGCTGGCGGCGGCGCTCGACCTGTTCGTCGAAAAGGGCTTTGCCGCCACCCGCTCGGAAGAAGTGGCGGCCCGCGCCGGCGTGTCCAAGGGCACCCTCTTTCTTTACTTTCCGAGCAAGGAAGAGCTGTTCAAGGCCGTGGTGATCGAAAACCTCGGCGGCCGTTTCACAGAGTGGAACGCCGAATTCGAGGCTTTCGAGGGCACGACGGCCGAGATGCTGCGCTACTGCATGAACGTCTGGTGGGAGCGCGTCGGCCTGACCAAGGCCTCGGGCCTGACCAAGCTGATGATGAGCGAAGGCGGCAATTTTCCCGAGTTGGCAGAGTTCTACCGCCAGCAGGTGGTGCGCCCCGGCCACGACCTGCTGCGCCGCATCCTGCAGCGCGGCATCGACCGCGGCGAGTTCGTGCAAATGGACATCGACCACGCCATCTACTCGGTGGTCGCGCCCATGGTGTTCCTCATGCTCTGGAAGCATTCGGCCATGGTCTGCGTCGACGGCGTGAGCACGCTGGACCCCGAAAAATTCATCGCCACCCAGTGCGAAACCGTGCTTCACGGCCTGTGCGTGCGCCCCGGGAGCCCCGCATGACGGCCATCGGATGGCCGACTGGCGCGGTGGCGTCATCGGCGCGACCTAAAATTGAAGGTTTGTCCCGTCCAGAGCCTTCAAGGAAAGCCACGCCATGAACCCCACGCCCACCCTCGAGCGCTTGCGCTTCAACATGATCGAACAGCAGATCCGTCCCTGGGATGTGCTGGAGTCGGACATCCTCGAGCTGCTGGCCGAGATTCACCGCGAAGACTACGTGCCCGACGCGCACCGCACGCTGTCCTTCTTCGACATGGAACTGCCGCTGCTCGACGGCTCGGTGCCCGGCGAATTCATGCTGTCGCCCAAGGTCGAGGCCCGCACCCTGCAGGACCTGCACATCCAGAAGCACGAATCGGTGCTCGAGATCGGCACCGGCTCCGGCTTCATGGCCGCCCTGCTCGGCGCCCGCGCGGCCCAGGTGCTGTCGCTCGAGATCAACCCCGTGCTGGCCGCCCGCGCCGCCGAGACGCTGCGCAGCAACGGCGTGACCAACGTCGAAGTGCGCCACGCCGACGGCGCCGTGCCCCTGACCAGCGGCCCGAGCTTCGACGTGATCGTGCTCAGCGGCTCGGTCGCGCGCATTCCGCAGAACCTGCTCGGTTCGCTCAAGGTCGGCGGCCGCCTGTCGGCCATCGTCGGCGACGAGCCCATGATGCGCGCCCATTTCGTGACCCGCACCAGCGAAAGCAAGTGGGAAACGATCCAGCCCTGGGACACCGTGGCGCCGCGCCTGCTGAACTTCCCCGAGCCCTCGCGCTTCGCCTTCTGACCGAGCGGCCCACCGAATGATCGATCAAGTCCGCCCCGCCGACCTGGCCGCCTGGTTCGCACAGGACGCCGACGCCGCCCCCGTGCTGCTCGACGTGCGCGAGCCCTGGGAGCTGCAGACGGCGAGCGTCGCGCCGCAGGGCTTCACGCTGGTCGCGATCCCGATGAACGAGATCCCCGGCCGGCTGGCCGAACTCGCCGCCGGCGACGGACAGCCCGCGCCCCGCATCGCCTGCCTGTGCCACCACGGCGCCCGCAGCCAGCGCGTGGCCGCTTTTCTGCACCAGAACGGCTTTGACTCGCTCGCCAACGTGGCGGGGGGCATCGACGCCTGGTCCGCGCAGCACGACCCGAGCGTGCCGCGCTACTGATTCTTTCCCCCCCAAGGACGTTCAATGCCTCCCAGGCCCCGGCTTCTGCCTCTTTCCGCAGCCCTCGCAAGCGCCATTGCGAGCCTGCTCGCACTGCCGGCCCAGGGCCAGACACTGAACGAACTCTACGATTCCGCGCGCGGCTTCGATGCCACCTACCAGGGCGCGCGGGCCCAGTACGAGGCCAACCTGGCGCGCGCCGCGCAGGCCAAGGCCGGCATCCTGCCGGCCGTCGGGCTCACCGCGGGCGTGAACCGCAGCAACCTGGACATCGACACCCTGACCGGCACCGGCCGCGGCAGCAGCGCCTCGCGCGACTTCACCACGCAGAACGTGGGCATCAACGCCACGCAGCCGCTGTACCGCCCCGCCAACTGGGCCACCTACGAGCAGGGCAAGCGCCAGGCCGAAGTGGCGCAGGCGGTGCTCACCATCGCCGAGCAGGACCTCATCGTGCGCGTGAGCCAGGCCTACTTCGACGTGCTCGCCAGCCAGGACAGCCTGGCCCTGGTGCGCGCGCAGAAGGTGGCCGTGGCCGAGCAGCTGGCCTCGGCCAAGCGCAACTTCGAGGTCGGCACTTCCACCATCACCGACTCGCGCGAGGCCCAGGCCCGCTACGACCTCGTGATCGCCCAGGAAATCGCCGCCGAGAACGACCTGCAGGTCAAGAAGGTGGTGCTCG
This sequence comes from Variovorax sp. GW531-E2, assembly GCF_059423125.1. NCBI lineage: Bacteria > Pseudomonadati > Pseudomonadota > Betaproteobacteria > Burkholderiales > Comamonadaceae > Variovorax > Variovorax sp. GW531-E2. The sequence goes on from NZ_JBWKXQ010000072.1 coordinate 26,716, forward strand.
ACCAGCTGGTCGGCCGCCCGGGCAGCGTGCCCGTGCCGCTGGCCGCGCCGGTCGTGCTGCCGACCGCGCAGCCCGCCGACATCAACGCCTGGGTGGCGCAGGCCGACGAGGTGCATCCGGCGATCCGCCAGGCGCGCCTGGGCCTGGACGTGGCCGGGCTCGAGGTGCAGAAGGCGCAGGCCGGCCACAAGCCCACGCTGGACGCCAACCTGGGCTACAACGTCACGCGCAACCCGACCGGCACCAGCACCAGCACCGTGGGCACGCGCGTCAACGCCGCCACGGTCGGCGTCACCTTCAACCTGCCGCTGTTCGCGGGCTTCGCCACCGAGAACCGCATCAAGGAAACGCTGGCCCTCGAAGACCAGTCGCGCAGCGTGCTCGAGGGCACGCGCCGCAGCGTGGCGCAGGCCACGCGCGCGGCCTACCTCGGACTGGTGTCGGGTGCGGGGCAGGTGAAGGCGCTCGAAGCCGCCGAGTCCTCCAGCCAGAGCGCGCTCGACGCCAACAAGCTGGGCTACCAGGTGGGCGTGCGCATCAACATCGACGTGCTCAACTCGCAGAGCCAGCTGTTCCAGACCAAGCGCGACCTCGCGCAGGCGCGCTACAACGTGCTGCTGGGCAACCTGAAGCTGCGCCAGGCCAACGGCACGCTGACCACCGACGACATGAACGCGATCAACGCGACGCTGGCGCGCAATGGCAGCACGCCTGCGGTGCCTGCCGCGACCACGGGCGCGCCCGTGGTGCCCGTGACGCCGCCGGCCATTCCGGTGGTGCCGCCGGTGCCGGTGCAGCCGTTCAACCCGCCCGCGCCGACGATGCCATCGGCACCGCCGCCGCCGGTGATCCTGAACCCGCCGGTGCGCTGACCCGGCAACGGGCCGCTCAATCCAGCGTGGGTTCGGCCCGCGCCGCTTCGGACGGCGCGCCGTCGTCGCCGGCCACAGGTGTCGTCACCGGCTCCGCCGCCTGCGCAATCGCCAGCACCGCCGCCGCCGTGCGTTCGGCCGCGCCACGGTTCGACGACGAGAAGGCCAGCGCAGCCTGCGCCATCGCGGCGCGGCGCTCGGGGTTCTCGACCAGCTTGAGCGCGGCCGTCACGGCCTGCTCCATGCCCTCGACGCGCAGCGACGCGCCCGCCGCGAGCGACAGCTGCGCCGCCTCGGCGAAGTTGAAGGTCGAGGGGCCCATGACCACCGGGCAGCCGCAGGCCGCCGGCTCGATGAGGTTCTGCCCGCCCAGCGGCTCGAAGCTGCCGCCGAGCAAGGCCACGTCGGCCAGGCCGTAGTACAGCGCCATCTCGCCCAGCGAATCGCCGAGCCAGATCTCGGCCTCGGCCGGCTGGCCGGCCGCACTGCGGCGTGCCACCGCGAAGCCTTCGGCCTCGATGAGCGCCGCCACTTCGTCGAAACGCTGCGGATGGCGCGGCACGATCATCCATTGCACGTCGTGCACGCGCTTGGCGATCGAGCGGATCGCGCCCTGCTCGGGCGGCACCGGCGAGGTGGCGCCGAAGCGCTTGAGCACCTCCAGCAGCAGCCGTTCCTCGCCGTCGCGCGAGCTGGCCAGCACGACCATCGGACGCGGCAAGTGCTCGCGCAGCGACACGGCCGTGGCCAGCTGCCGCGCGTCGGGCGTGGCGTCGAACTTCAGGTTGCCGTAGATCCCGGCCACCTTGGCGCCCAGCGACACCAGCCGGTGCGCGTCGGCCTCGGTCTGCGCCCAGACGGCGGCGAGCGCCGAGTAGGCCGGCCGCGCCAGCCCGCTGAGCCGTTCGGCCGCGGCGCGCGATTTCTCGTTGAGCCGCGCATTGGCCAGCACCAGCGGAATGCGGCGCTCGGCGCAGGCGGCGGCCATCTCGGGCCAGACCTCGGTTTCCATCAGCACGCCGATGCGCGGCTGGAAGCGGTCGAGAAAGCGGGCGACGGCGCCCGGCGTGTCCCACGGTTGCCAGACCTGCGTGTCGCCCGGCTCGAGCAGCTTGGCGCCCTCTTCGCGGCCCGTGGCGGTGCCGTGCGTGAGCAGGATCGGAATGCCCGGGTACTGGCGCCGCAGCTCGGCGATCAGGATGGCGGCGGCGCGCGTCTCGCCCAGCGAGACGGCGTGCACCCAGCACTGGGCAAAGCCGGTGGTGGCGTCGTCGTAATGGCCGAAGCGCTCCTCGACGGCCACGGCATAGCCGGGCTCGGCGACGGCGCGGCGGCGCAGCTTGCGGCGGACCAGCGGTTGGACGGCGGTGGTGAAGACGCCGTAGAGGCGAAGCAGCAGGGAACGCACAGGTTCTTCAGTGGGCAGCAGCGGCCAGCGTGGCGTCGGGCTTGACCGTCCGCAGCACCGCAAGCATCTCGGTCTCGATGCGTTGGAGCGCCGCCTCGGTCTGGCCTTCGAAGCGCAGCACCAGCACGGGGGTGGTATTGGAAGCGCGGATCAGCCCGAATCCATCGGGCCAGTCCACGCGCAGGCCGTCGATGGTCGAGACCTGGGCGGGCGCGTCGAAGCGCGCGTTCTGCACGAGTTGGGTGACCAGCGCGTGCGGCTCGCCTTCGGCGCAGGCGACGTTCAGTTCAGGGGTCGAGAAGCTGGTGGGCAGCGCATTGAGCACGGCGTTCGCGTCCGGGTGCTTGCTCAGGATCTCGAGCAGGCGGCAGCCGGCGTAGGTGCCGTCGTCGAAACCGTACCAGCGCTCCTTGAAGAAGATGTGGCCGCTCATCTCGCCGCCCAGCGGCGAATCGATTTCCTTCATCTTCGCCTTGATGAGCGAGTGGCCGGTCTTGTAGATCATCGGCGTGCCGCCCGCGGCCTCGATGGCCGGCGCCAGGCGCTGCGAGCACTTCACGTCGTAGACGATGGTGCCGCCGGGCACGCGCGAGAGCACGTCCTGCGCGAAGAGCTGCATCTGGCGGTCGGGGAAGATGTTCTGGCCGTCCTTCGTGACGATGCCCAGCCGGTCGCCGTCGCCGTCGAAAGCCAGGCCCAGCTCGGCCTGGCCCTTGGCCAGTTCGGCCATCAGGTCCCGGAGGTTGTCGGGCTTGCTCGGATCGGGGTGGTGGTTGGGGAAGTTGCCGTCGACCTCGCTGAACAGCTCGACCACGTCGCAGCCGATGGCGCGGAAGATGGCCGGCGCGGTCGCGCCCGCGATGCCGTTGCCCGAATCGACCACGATCTTCATGGGGCGTGCGAGACGGATGTCGCCCACGATGCGCTGCACGTAAGCGTCGGTCACGTCGACCTTGCGCACGCTGCCGCCGGGCGCCAGCGTGGCGCTGCCGTCTTCCATGGTCTTGCGCAGGCCCTGGATCTCGTCGCCGTAGATCGCGCGGCCGGCCAGCACCATCTTGAAGCCGTTGTAGTCCTTCGGGTTGTGGCTGCCCGTGACCTGGATGCCGCTGGTGCACAGCGTGTGGGCCGCGAAGTACAGCATCGGGGTCGTGACCGCGCCGATGTCGATCACCTCGACGCCGGTGGCGACCAGGCCGTCGATCAGCGCGTCCACCAGCGCCGGGCCCGACAGGCGGCCGTCGCGGCCCACGGCCACCGCGGTCTCGCCGGCCGCGCGGGCTGCGCTGCCGAAGGCACGGCCCAGCGCCTCGGCCACTTCGACATCGAGACTGAGGGGCACGACGCCGCGGATGTCATAGGCCTTGAAGATCGATGCGCTGAGCTGCATGAAGGGCGGGGTCACTGTTGGTTCGGAGTCGGGCATTGTAGGCAACGCGTTGTAGACATCGATGTCCGAAAACGGCCAGTTGAAACGAGTCGAAACCGTATCATTTCCCCATGTCTACCGCCCACGCCCCCACCGAAGTGCTCGAGAGCGACGCCTGCTACCTGGCGATGAAGACGCACGACGCGCGCTTCGACGGCTCGTTCTTCACGGCCGTGACCTCCACCGGCATCTACTGCCGGCCGGTGTGCCGCGTGAAGCTGCCGCGGCGCGAGAACTGCCGCTTCTTCCGCCACGCGGCCCAGGCCGAGGCCGCGGGCTTTCGGCCCTGCCTGCGCTGCCGGCCCGAGCTGGCGCCGCGCGCGGCCAGCTGGTCGACCGAAGATGCCTCGCGCATCCTCGCGCTGCAGGCGGCGCGGCTCATCGACGAGCCCGATGCCTGGGCCGAGGAAGGCCCCGGCGCGGCGCAGATCGCGGCCCGCCTGGGCGTGAGCGACCGCCATCTGCGGCGCATCTTCGAGGCGCAGTTCGGCGTGTCGCCACTGCAGTACCTGCAGACGCGCCGCCTGCTGGCCGCCAAGCAGCTCATCGCCGACACGCGCCTGCCGATGACCCAGGTGGCGCTGGCCAGCGGCTTCGCGAGCGTGCGGCGCTTCAATGCGGCCTTCGTGGAGCACTACGGGCTCAACCCGAGCGCGCTGCGCCGCGCGGGCGGCACCGAAGGGGGCGAAGGCAAGGCCATCGAGGTGCGGCTGGGTTTTCGCCCGCCCTACGACGCCAACGCCATGCTCGGCTTCTTCGCACGGCGCGCGCTGCGCGGCGTCGAGACCGTGCACACCGCCGACGGCAAGGAGCCCGCCAAGGGCAGTACGCCCACCTATGTGCGGCTGGCGCGCACGCTGCGCGTGCAACAAGGCGGACAGACGCACGCCGGCTGGCTGCAGCTGCGCTTCGACCTCGAACGCGAGCAGGTGCTGCTGGCCGTGAGTGATTCGCTGGCCGCGGTGCTGCCCATCGTCATCAGCCGCGCACGCGCCCTGTTCGACCTCGACGCGGAGCCGATGGCCATCAACGCCGCGCTGCATGCGGCCTTTCCGCACGGCGACGGGCTGCGCGTGCCAGGCACGGTCGACGGTTTCGAGCTCGCGGTGCGCGCGGTGCTGGGCCAGCAGATCACCGTGGCCGCGGCGCGCACGCTGGGCTCGCGGCTGGTCGAGGCCTTCGGCGACGCGATCGACACGCCCATCGACGGCCTGACCCGCCTGTTCCCTACGCCCGCCGCGCTGGCAGCGGCCAGCGGCGATGCGCTCGGGCAGCTGGGCATCGTGCGCCAACGGCAGGCCGCGCTGCAGGCCATCGCGCGCGAAGTGGCCTCGGGCCGGCTGGCGCTGCATGCGGGCGCCGACGTGCCCTCCACCCTCGCGGCGCTGCAGGAGCTGCCCGGCATCGGCGCCTGGACCGCGCAGTACATCGCGATGCGCGCCCTGCGCTGGCCCGACGCCTTTCCCGCCGGCGACGTGGCCCTGCAGAAGGCGCTGGGCGTGACCACCGCGCGCGCCGCGGGCGAGGCCTCGCAGGCCTGGCGCCCCTGGCGCAGCTACGCGGTGCTGCGGGCCTGGCACACGCCGCCCGCGCCCTCCGAACCGGCATCGGCCGCCGCGCCGACCGCCACTTCTTCCGACCTCGCAACGGCAGGCCCTGTGCCTGAAAGACCATGAAATTCAAGCGCACCGTCATTTACACCTCGCACACCGACACGCCGCTGGGCGGCGTCACGATGGCCGCCACCGACCAGGGCCTGGCCGGCGTCTGGTTCGACCACCAGCGCCACTGGCCCGACACCACGGGCTGGCAGACCAAGGACGACCACCCCGCGCTGGTCGAGGCCGCCGCGCAGCTGCGCGACTACTTCGCGGGCCGCCGCAGCCACTTCGACATTCAGCTCGACCTGTCGCACGGCACCGCCTTCCAGCAGAGCGTGTGGCAGGCGCTGCTGGCCATCCCGGCCGGCGAGACCACGACCTACGGCACGCTGAGCCAGCGCGTGGGCAACCCGGCCGCGGTGCGCGCGGTGGGCGCGGCGGTCGGGCGCAACCCGATCAGCGTGATCGTGCCCTGCCACCGCGTGCTGGGTGCAGACGGCTCGCTGACCGGTTACGCTGGCGGGCTCGAGCGCAAGACCGCCTTGCTCGAACTCGAGACCGGCAAGTAAGACAGAAGAAAACACCGCCCATGGCACAGCGCCACATCCCCTCGATGTGGCGCCGCGCCATTCCCCAAAGAGACGCATGACCACAACGAACAACAACACCACCGTCGCTCCTTCGCCTTCGCCCGCTCCCGCCGCGCTCGCACCGAAGGCGTGGCTCGTCGATCTCGTGCTTCTGGGCGCGCTGTGGGGCGCCTCTTTCCTGTTCATGCGCATCGGCGCGGCGGAGTTCGGCGCGCTGCCGACGGCCGCCGTGCGCGTGGCCATCGCGGCGCTGTTCCTTCTGCCGATCGCGCTGCTGCGCGGCCAGGGGCCGTCGATCGCGAAGCACTGGAAGGCCAGCCTCACGGTCGGCATCTTCAACTCGGGCATGCCCTTCGCGCTGTTCTGCTTCGCGCTGCTGACCATCAACACCGGCCTGGCGGCGGTGCTCAACGCCACCACGCCGATGTTCGGCGCGCTGGTGGCCTGGGCCTGGTTCCGCGAGCGGCCGAACGGCTCGCGCCTCGTCGGCCTGGTGATCGGTTTCGCGGGCGTCGCGATGCTCGCCAGCCGCAGCGCCGGCCTGCATGCCGGCGCCAGCAACCATGCCGCGCTGTGGGCCGTGCTGGCCTGCCTGGCGGCCTGCCTGTGCTACGGCATCTCGGCCAGCGCCACGCGGCGCCACCTGTCCGGCGTGCCCGCGCTGACCACGGCCACGGGCAGCCAGATCGGCGCCAGCCTGTTCCTCGCGCTGCCCGCGATCTGGCTCTGGCCCGCGCAGATGCCCAGCCTACGCGCATGGCTGGCGCTGCTGGCCCTGGGCATCGCCTGCACGGGCGTGGCCTACATCCTGTTCTTCCGGCTGATCGAACGCGCCGGCCCGGCCCGCGCCCTCACCGTGACCTTCCTCGTGCCGGTGTTCGCGCTGTTCTACGGCGCCGTGTTCCTGGGCGAACAGATCACGCAGTGGATGCTGATCTGCGCCTTCGTGATCGTGTGCGGCGTGGCGCTGTCGACCGGCATCGTCAAGCTGCCGTCGCTGCGCAAGGCCGCGGGCTGAGCTTTCTTCAGACCACGCCGGCCACCACGTTCACCGACAGGGCCAGCACCAGCATGTTGAAGGCGAAGGCAAGCACGCTGTGGACCAGCGTGATGCGCCGCATCTCGTGCGAAGTGGCCTGCACGTCCGACACCTGCGAGGTCATGCCGATCACGTAGGCGTAGTACATGAAGTCGAAGTAGTCGGGCGCTTCCTTGCCCGGAAAGTCGAGCCCGCCGTCGGAGGCGCTGTCCTTGCGGTCGATGTAGTAGCGGTGCGCGTAGTGGAAGGCGTAGATCGTGTGCATCATCAGCCACGAGCCCGCCAGTGCCACCAGCCCCAGCGCCACGTGCGCACCGCGCGCCCAGCCGCTGAGCTGGCGCACCTGCTGCAGCAGCATCGCGATGGCGACCACGCTCACGCCCACCGCCACCAGCATCGACACCAGGATCACGACGTTGGGCTGGTCCAGCTGCTGCGCGCGCTCGCGCGTGCGCTGGGCATCGAAGGTCTCGGCCAGCCACCAGCTGAGCACCTGGTACACCGCCACGCCCGCGCACCAGCCGGCCAGCGCGCGCGCCGTGAGGCCCATCGGCCAGGGCACGAGCGCCACCGCGACGGCCGCCGCAGCCCCGTAGAGAAGACGTTGGGGACCGGTGGTGGTGGAAAGGTGTTCGCGCATGGGCGGACTGTAGCGCCGCGGCATGCATCGGCGTGCGATCGGCGATTTCCTACAGGCACATCGGCCAACGGCGCATGCGCAGCGCGGTGCCACGTCACTAAGGTGATGCGGTTTCAGGGAGCCTCAGCCCGGAGGCATTGCGCCATCACATGCCCGAGGCATCTTTCACCCGAAGGATTTCTTTCATGCTGTTGCTTCGTTCGCGTCCGTTCGACGGGACCGCGAGATTCGGCGCCCTGGCCGGAACCGGTGCCCTCTCCCTTCTTTGCTTCGCGCCCTTTGCTGCGGCCGAGCCCTCGCCGGCGCTGGACCGTTTCAGCTTCTCGGTGGGGGCCTTCAGTGCCGACCCCAAGTTCAGTGCCTCGGTCGAAACCCCCTACGGCGTGCTGCGCTCGAACGAGCTCAAGCCGGGCCGCGTGACCATGCCGCGCATCTCGGCCGATGTGTTGATCGGCGATAGCCAGGGCCTGTCTTTCGACTACTACCGCTACAAGCGTGACTACGAAGGACAGGTGGCGGGCAACACCTCGTTCGGCAGCTTCGGCTCGCTGAGCGCCATCGGCAACGCGAACCTCTCGGCCCAGCTCGACTTCGCCAAGCTCGCCTACAAGTGGTGGCTCGGCTCGGGCAACACCGTCTTCGGCCTGGGCGCCGGCGCGGCCTACTACCGCGCGACGCTCGGTGCCAGCGCGCTGGTCGGCGTGAACGGACAGGTGCGTTCGGTCAGCGAGCGCTCCAGCGACAACGCCATCGCGCCCCTGCTCGAGGTCGGCGTGCGCCACGCGATCACGCCCGACCTGCGGCTGTTCGCCGACGCCTCCGGCGTGTGGAAAAGCAGCGGCCGCTTCCACGGCAACATCTACAACGCCGCAGCCGGCGTGGAGTGGTTTCCGGTGAAGAACGTGGGCCTGGTGCTGTCGTATGGCGTGACCAACATCGACCTCACGCGCGAGGGCGGCTTCGCCGATTCGCGCCTGAAGGTGCGGCTGCAGGGACCTTCGGCCTTCCTCAAGGCCCGCTTCTGACGCGGCCCCGGCGGGCGGCCGGCGCCGCATAGCCACTCTTCGCAAGACCGGCAGGCGGTGCCGGTCTTAGTCTGCGCTCCGATCGAACACCCCCAACGACCGGAGACACGCCCCCATGCC
>NZ_JBWKXQ010000073.1:0-34570 GCF_059423125.1 Variovorax sp. GW531-E2
GGGTGATGACGGCCTCCTGGGCGGCGTCCTCGGCGGTGACGGTGGTCTGCTCGGCGGTGTGCTGGGTGACGACGGCCTTCTGGGTGGCGTGCTCGGTGGCGACGGCAGCCTGCTCGGCGGCATCCTCGGCGACGACGGCCTTCTGGGTGGTGTCCTCGGCGGCGACGGTGGTCTGCTCGGCGGTGTGCTCGGTGGTGTGACCGGCGGCGACGCTGGCGGCCTGCTCGACGGCATCCTCGGCGACGACGGCCTGCTGGGCGGTGTCCTCGGCGGCGTGACCGGCGGCGACGCTGGCGGCCTGCTCGACGGCATCCTCGGCGACGACGGCCTGCTCGGTGGTGTCCTCGGTGGTGTGACCGGTGGCGACGCCGGTGGCCTGCTCGACGGCGTCCTCGGTGACGACGGCCTGCTGGGCGGTGTCCTCGGCGGCGTGACCGGTGGCGACGCCGGCGGCCTGCTCGACGGCGTGCTGGGCGACGACGGCCTGCTCGGTGGTGTCCTCGGCGGTGACGGCGGCCTCCTGGGCGGCGTGCTCGGCGGCGGCGAAGGCGGTCTGCTCGGCGGCGTTCTCGGTGACGACGGCCTGGTCGGCAGCCTGCTCGGTGCGGACGGCCTCGTGGGCGGCCTGCTCGGCGGCCTGACGGGCGGCGCCGAACCGGTGGCCGGCATCCTGGAACCGGTGACGAGCATCCTCGACGGCTCGGCCGGCTCGGTGGTCTCGACGGTGGTCGAAACCGTGACCAACGCAGTCGAACCGGTGACCGACATCCTCGCCGGCACGCCGGCAGCCCCGGTGGCCGCGGTCGTGACCGGTGTGCTGGACACCGTCGAACACACGGTGGCCCCGGTGCTCGACAACGTGCTCACCCCGATCACCAGCCTGCTCGACCAGAGCCCGGCCGGCGGTGCCCTGGCACCCGTGACGAACATCCTGCACGGCCTGCTGGGCTGATCCAAGGACACGAAGAAGGAGGAAGGGAAACCTCGATAGCAAGCAGACAGGGACGGGCCGTCAGCGGCCCGTCCCGCGAAAGGACCGTCATGAACAAGAATTTCCGGATACTGGCCCTCGTGGCAATGGGCGCAAGCCTCGCTGCCTGCGGTGTGCCTCCCAAGGGCGGTCGCGACGACGCGACCTACTACTACTCCAACAAGAGCGTGCGCGAAGTGCCCAAGGTGGAGCCGGCACCCCCGCCGCCGCCGCCAAACACACCGGCCAAGATCGTCTACTTCGACTTCGACCGATACGACGTCAGGACGGGCGACCGCAGCATCGTCGAGGCGCACGCGGGCTACATGCGCAACCGGCCAGCGAGCCGGGTCGTGATCGAAGGCCACACCGACCTGCGCGGCGGCCGCGAGTACAACCTCGCGCTCGGCCAGCGCCGCGCCGAGGCCGTGCAACGCATGCTCACGCAGATGGGCGTGCCGGGCGAACGCATCGAAGCCGTCAGCTGGGGCATTGAAAAGCCCGCATCGCTTGCCACCACCGAGGAGGGCCATCAGCTCAATCGTCGCGCCGAGTTCAGCTACCGCTGAATCGGGAGCACGCGATGATTTCACGGGCGGCTTCCGGTCCGCGATCACGTCATTCAAGCGAGAGCAGATGACGGACGCGACCGGCCTTCGCCCGCATTCGACCGGGGCCGAATGATGTCCTTCTCAGACCAGCTCCACGCCTGCCACGAGCGCCTGGTGTCCGTGTGCGCGGCGTTGCCTGCCCCGTACCCGGCCTTCACGCTCTTCTTCTCGGTGAGCGACGGCTCCCAGCGCGCGCACGTCGTGCATGCGCGGGCCGACGACTTCGAGACCGCCTGGCGCGAAGGCGCCGACCTCGTCGAGCGATGGGTGCGCGAGCGCGGCATCGTCTCGCCCTGGTTGCGCATCGACTGGGTCGAGGGCGCCAGTCCCATGGACTGGACGCAGTTCAAGACCCAGCTCACCGCGGTCAAGCGCAACTACTTCCGGCTCGGCCTGGCTTTCGACCAGGACTTCGGCTTCGCCTTCACCGAGCAGGAACTCAACGCCAACGCCATGCTGTGCGGCGATTCGACCATCGCGCATTCGGTGGTGAACGTGCGCAACTTCGACGTCTATGCGCAGGCCCGCTTCGAGCGCACCTTGCCGCTGGAAGAGTCGTCGGAACGCACGGTGTACCTGCTGGCCACGGTCGGCGTGTTCTGCCAGCCCGACGGCGTGGTGCACAAGCTCGTGGGCACGGGGCTCGACGCGGGCCGCCGCCAGCTGCCGGCGCTCAACCCGCAGGCGGTGCTCGAGCTGGTGCGCAGCGGCTCGTCGTACCTGGCGCGCCAGATGCAAAGCGACGGCCTGTTCGTGTACGGCTACTTCCCGTGCTTCGACCGCCGCATCCCGACCTACGACGCGATGCGCCACGCGGGCACCGTGCACGCCATGCTCGAGGCCTGGGAGCTCACGCGCGACGACACGCTGCGCGCGGCCATCGACCGCGCCATCGACCACCTCACCGACGCGCTGATCCGCGACTACACGCTGCCCGACGGCCGCGAGGTGGCCTACCTGGTCGACACCGGCGGCGAGATCCGCCTGGGCGGCAACGCGGCCTGCGTGCGCATGTTCGTGCGCTACTGCGAGCTGATGGAAACGCGCCACTGGCTGCCGCTGCTGGAGAAGCTCGCACTGGGCATCGTGGCGCTGCAGGACCCGGCCAGCGGGCGCTTCGACCACGTGCTGCACGCGGCCGACCTGTCGCTCAAGCAGGCCTCGCGCGTCATCTTCTACGACGGCGAGGCGGCCTTCGGCCTCATGCGCCTGTACGGCCTCACGCGCGATCCGCGCTGGCTGGCCGCGGTCGAGAAAGCCTTCGACCACTTCATTGCGAGCCAGCACTGGCAGTCGCATGACCACTGGCTCAGCGGCTGCGTGAACGAGCTCACGCAGTGGAGCCCGCAGGAGCGCTACTTCCGCTTCGGGCTGCAGAACGTGGCGGGCTACCTGGACTTCGTGCTCGACCGCAAGACCACCTTTCCCACGCTGCTCAGCCTCATGCTGGCGGCGCAGCAGATGCTGCAGCGGCTGGAGAGCATGCCCGCCATGCGGCACCTGCTCGACGAGCTGGACACCGAGAAGTTCTACCGCGCGCTCGACTACCGCGCGCACTACCTGCTCAACGGCTTCTTCTGGCCCGAGATGGCGATGTACTTCCGCCGGCCGTCCACGGTCGTCGGCGCCTTCTTCGTGCGGCACCACTCGTTCCGCGTGCGCATCGACGACGTCGAGCAGTACGTGACCGGCTTCGCGGCCTACCACCGCTACCTGCTCGACCGGCGCAGCCAGCCCGGCGGCGCGGGCCCCGGCGGCGGCGGTGGTGGCGGCGTGCGCGACGATGGCGCGGTCTGGACGGCCAGCGAGATGGCGCGCGTGACCGGCGGCGAATGGGTGGTCAAGCCCGAGGACGGCTGGCGTGCCACCGGCGTGACCCAGCGCACCTTCATGCGCAAGGGCCGCGTCGTGTTCGAGCACCAGGCCCGGCCCTCGAAGACGCCGCTGGCCGCCGTCACGCTCAAGGGCGTGCTGCAGCCGGCCGCGGCCGTGCTGTGCACCGACCCCAAGCCGCACCTGGACAAGCGCGTGCCCGTGCTGCAGGTGGCCAACGTGCTGCAGGCCGTGCTCGAGCTGGGCGACCACGCGCGCACCGAGTTCACCGGCCGCGTGTGCGGCGTGCTGGGCAGCGGCGCGGGCAGCAGCACCGTGGCCGCCATGCTGGCCGGCGCGCTCACCGTGTGGGGCGAGGTGGCGCAGCCCGAAGGCAACATCAGCCTGCCGTCGGGCATCGCGTGGAACCTCACCTGCATGCCGCGCCATGCCGCCTACTGGGTGCTCGAGATGGGTACCTCGCACATGCCGGCCTCGGCGCAGCTGATGCGGCCCTCGCTCATCGTGGTGACGGGGCTGTCGGCCGCGTCGCAGAAGCACCGCGGCCCGTCGGAGGCCGCCGCGCGGCTGGACTGCCGCATGTTCCAGGCCATGGCCGCGGGCGATCGCGTGGTGCTCAACCGCGACATGCCCGAGTTCGCCACCTTCGCCGAAGCGGCCATGGCGCACCAGCTGCAGATCGTGACCTACGGCGAGCACAAGGACGCCGACGTGCGCCTGCTCGCCTTCGACCACGGCGAGGTGCAGGCCGAGGTGGCCGGCGAGCCCTTCCAGCTGCGCCTGAACGCGCCGGGCCGCCACATGGGCGCGAGCGCCGTGGCCGCGCTGGCCGCGCTGCAGGCGCTGCGCCTGCCGCTGGCCGCCGCCGTCGAACCCTTTGCGCACTTCGAGCCGCCGGGCGGACGCGGCGCGCTGCACACCATTCACATCGGCGGCGGAAGCTTCAAGCTGATCGATGAAACCTACGACGCCAACCCGAGTTCGATGCGGGCGGCGCTTGAGTTGCTGTCACAAGCCCCCTGCGAGCCTGCGCGCCGGGTGGCCATCCTGGGCGACATGCAGGAGCTGGGGCCCGCGGCGCAACGCCATCACCTCGATCTGGAGGCCGAGTTGCTGGCGTCGCAACCTGACCGCGTGCTCCTGTGCGGACCTTTGATGCGGGCGCTTCACACGCGCATCCGCACCAAGGTCCGCTCCCATTGGTTTGTCGATGTGTCCGACCTCTCCACCGCACTCGGCGGGCTGCTGCAACCAGGCGACTGGGTGCTGGCGAAAAGCTCCGCGGGTGTCGGTCTTTCCCGGCTCGCCCGGGTCCTGAAAGCACTGCCATGAGATGGAACGCATTGGTCCACATCCCCTATGAATCCGAACGCGAGGTACCCCCGCGGCGCTGGTGGCTGGGCTGGCTGCAGCTGCTGTGCGCCTGGGTGCTGCTCATGCTGCTGTGCGCCAACATCGCGCTCGTTTTTGCCGAAGGCCTGCCGGGCTCGTCCGGCCGCACCGCGACCCACAGCCATGCCCACAAAACGATGAATTGCACGCTCAGGGAAAACGCCGCGCCGCAAGGAACGCGCGGTACGGAAACGACCGGTCCGGCGCAGGTTCGTACCCACCGATGCTGAGAGGCGTCAGAGGCGAATTTTTGCCTTGTAACAGTCGGGTAACAGTTGATAATGATGCAGGCGTCGTTGCCCGACGGATCGGTCTTTTTCCATGATCAAGTTCCTCTTGCCCAGCCAGCTGGTTGCCGACAGGCCGGAAGTCCCCGGCGCCAGTCCGTATGCCAGTGCGCTGAACGATGCGTTTCGCGCGGCCTACCCGCTCGTCAAGAGCGCGGCCTGGCTGTCGCTGCCCATCAGCCTGTTCGGGCTGCTGCCTTCGATCTTCCTGCTGCAGGTGTATGACCGCGTGCTCTCGCGCAGCGGCGTCTCCACGCTCGCCGCGCTGGTGAGCGGCATCCTGTTCTTCCTGTGCATCGAGTTCTGGCTGCGCACGCGCCGCTCGCGCCTGCTGCGCAACGCGGGCGCCACCGTCGACCACGGCGTGTCGGGCGCGCTGCTGCACTCCATGCTCGGGCGCCCGCTGCGTGCACTCGAGGCGCGGCCGGCCTCGTCCTGGCAGCTGTTCTTTCGCGACGTGGGCGCGGTGCGCGGCACCGTCACCGGCGGGCTCGCGCAATCGATCTTCGACCTGCCGATGGCGATCTTCGCGCTGATCGTGATCGGCATCGTCGCGCTGCCGGTGCTGCCCGTGGTGGCGGCCTTCCTGGCCATCATGGCGTTCCTGGCCTGGTGGTGGGCCGACGAAGTGCGCGCCGGCCGCGTCGAAGAAGTGCTGCGCGGGCGCGGGCTCGATCGCATCACCTCCGAGATCTGCCATGCGCGCGAGACGCTCAAGGCGCAGTCGAACGACGGCCCGACCATCGAGGTCTGGCAGCAGACCTACAACGCCTGGCTCAGCGAGAGCTTCGGCAAGAACGGCCAGATCGAAACCGCGCGCGACGGCACCACCGTGCTGCTCACCGTGTTCTCGGTGATCGTCGTCACCGTCGGCGCCATCGCCGTCATGCAGCAGTGGATGACGGTGGGCGGCCTCGTCGCCTCCAACATGCTCGCGCTGAAGGCGCTGCAGCCGGTGGCCGGGCTGGTGTCGAACTGGCGCGCGCTGGCCACCGCCAAGGAAGCCGCCAAGCGCCTGGAGACCGTGCTCGGCGAGCCGGTCGAGAAGGCGCCCACCGGCATGGCGCTGCCGCAGCCGCTGGGCCGCGTCACGCTGAAAGACGTGAGCTTCAGCTTCACCGAAGACGCACCGCAGCCCGTGCTCGAAAACGTCGACCTCGACATCGGCCCCGGCGGCCTGCATGTGATCGTCGGGCGCAACGGCGCGGGCAAGTCGACGCTCGTGAAGTTGCTGTCGGGCCTGTACACGCCCACGCACGGCGTGGTGAGCATCGGCGAGTACGACCTCTCGCAGTTCGGCCGCGAAGAGCTGTCGCGCTGGATCAGTTATCTCTCGCAGGAGGTGTACTGGTTCGGCGGCCCGCTGGTCGACACCATGCGCCGCGGTGCGCCGGGCCAGAGCGACGAGCAGATCGTGGCGGCCTGCAAGCTCTCGGGCGCGCACGACTTCATCTCGCGCCTGCCCGACGGTTATCGCACCGTGGTGGGCGAGGGCGGCACCGGCTTCTCGGTCGGCGAGCGGCGCAAGCTTGCGCTGGCCATGAGCTTCCTGCGCAAGCCCTCCGTGCTGGTGCTCGACGAGCCCAGCAACGACCTCGACTTTCAAAGCGAGCGCAACCTGCTCGCGACCATGCTCGCGGTGGCCAAGGTGCGCACCGTGGTCGTGGTCACGCACTCGCTGCGCATCGTGTCGGCGGCCTCCGCCGTCTATCACGTCACCGGCCAGGGCAACGTGGAAATCGGCTCCGCGGCCGTCATGGTGCCCAAGCTCTTCGGCGTGAAGAAGCCGCTGGTGGCGCTGGGCGACACCACCGACGACGGCAGTGGCAACAGCAATGCAGGCGTCCCGGCCGCCTCGCGCTCGATGGCGTGAGCAAGCAGGCCACGCGATGCGTGATTCGTGGTTGCCACGGATCGACCGACTGACAGACAGAGACAGGGGAACGGGATTTTGAAACCAGACTTGCCGCAGGTGCTTCAGGGCGAGAGCGAGAAACAGGCGGCGCAGACCACGCCGCAAGGCCGGCGGCGCCAGTGGATCATCGGCGGCGCGGTCGCGGTGCTGGCGGTTGTGGGGCTCGGCTTTCCGATGGAAACCGTCGTCGTCGCACCGGGCCGCGTGATCCCCTCCGACCGCGTGAAGTCGATCCAGCATCTGGAAGGCGGCATCGTCAGCAACGTGCTCGTGAAAGAAGGCGACAAGGTCAAGCAGGGCCAGTCGCTGGTCGAGATCGACCTGGGCGGCAGCGGCCTGAACTTCGAGGAGCTCACCGCGCGTTATGCCGCCACGCAGGCCACGCGCGTGCGGCTCATTGCCGAGAGCCGCGGCCAGCCGCTCAAGCGCGACTCGTTCGATGCCGACATCGACGAAGCCGTGCTCGAAGGCGAGGTCGGTGCCTATCAGGCGCGCGCGCTCGAACAGCGCGGCGTCATGGCCGGCGCCGTGTCGGGCCTGGAGCAGGCGCGCAGCAAGCAGCTCGAACAGCAGGCCAAGGCCAAGGGCCTGAATGATCGGCTCGCGCTGATGCAGAAAGAGCAGGAGATCTCTGAACAGCTGTTGAGCGAAAAACTCGTCGGCCAGGTCGAGGTGCTCGAGAAGCGCCGCCAGGCCGAAGGCGTGCGCAGCGAACTCGCCGTGGCGCGCCAGGGCGTGATCTCGGCGCAGGCCGCCATCACCGAGGCGCAGGCCAAGATGGCCGAGGCCGAGGGCCGCTTTCGCCGCCGCGCATCGGACGAACTGGCCACCGTCGAGCGCCAGTTCGCCAGCCTGAGCGAAGACCTCGCGCGCGCCCGCACCCAGCGCTCGCGCACGGTGGTGAAGGCGCCGGCCGACGGCATCGTGAAGGGCCTGCGCAGCTCCAGCGCCGGCTGGGTCGTGAAGCCCGGCGAATCCATCCTGGAGGTCGTGCCCGACGAGGACGAGATCATGGTCGAGGCCCGCCTCAACCCGAACGACCGCGGCTTTGTCGAAGTGGGGCAGGAGGCGCGCGTGAAGATCACCGCCTACGACTACCTGCGCTACGGCGCCGTCGACGGCAAGGTCAAGCTCGTGGCGGCCGACGCCGACCGCGATGCCGCCATTGCCAGCGGCGCGCCTTACTACCGGCTGCTCATCAGCATGTCGCAGTCGCACGTGGGGCGGCCGGAAAACCGCGTCACCGCCGGCATGGAGTCCGAAGTCGACCTGCGCGTGGGGACCGATCCGTTCATCTGGTACATCCTGCGGCCTGTGCTCAAACTGCGGCGCGAAGCCTTCCGCGAACCATGAGCAAGCCCGTGTTGCCGGGCCGGCGCGCGCGCATCGCCCCGGGTGTGCTCTGCGCGACCTTGTGCGTCAGCATGGCGCTGCCGCCCACCGCGTATGCCCAACCGTCGCCGGAGCAGGAGGGGCCGCCTGCAGCGCTGGCACTGTCGCGCCGCCTGTCGCCACCGTCCCTCGGCGCCGCCAGCTACGCACAGCGCGTGAAGCAGGCGCTCATCGCGCTGTCGCAGGAATACCCCGAAGTGCTGACCGCGCAGGCCGCGGCCAACACCAGCAGCTTCGGCGTCGACGCGGCCCGCATGGCGCGCTACCCGCGCTTCAAGGTCGGCACGTCGTCGGGCACCTACAGCAGCGGCGCCAAGGACGCGAAGAGCGAGAACTACACCGTGCTCACCGCCGAAGCGCGCGTGAGCCTGATCGACGGCGGCGCCATGAGCGCGGCGCAGCGCGCCGCCGAATTCGGCAACCAGGCCGACGACGAAGCCGTTACCACCACGTCGCAGAAAGTGGTGCTCGACGCGCTCACCGCCTACCTGCAGGTGCAGCGCTTCGACCTGAAAAAGCAGATCGCGCACCGCGCCACCGAGGTCGTGGCCGACCTGTCGAAGGCCGAGGCACGCCGCGTGGCGCTCGGCGTGAGCGGCGACAACGACCTCAACATGGCGGCGTCGCGCCGCGCCCTCGTGGCCGCGCGCGAGTCCGACTTCGAGGCCCAGCGCGACGAGGCGCTGGCCAAGTTCCGCAACTACTTCAAGTTCTCGCCCGCGCCTGAATCGCTGCCCGTGCTCGCTGCACCGTCGCACTGGCGCATCGGCTCGCAGGAAGAAGCGCTGCGCCGCGCCGAAGCACGCAGCACCGAACTGGCCGAAGCCCAGGGCCGCGTGGCACGTGCACGCGCGCTGGTCGACCAGACCGAAGCCAGCCTGTACCCCACGCTCGACGCCGTCGTCGTGAAGAGCAAGGACCCGCGCGGCGTGTCGCCGCAAGACCCCACGCGCGCCGCCTTCGAACTCAACTGGAACTTCGGCAACGGCTTCGACCGCCAGCTCAAGCTCAAGGGCGCCCTGGCCGAAGTCGCGAACCAGGAAGCCAAGATGGAGGGCGTGAAGCTCAACCTGATGGAGCTCACCGCGTCGTCGTGGTCCCGCACCGTGGCCGGCCGCGAACGCGAGCGCCAGTTGATGGAGGCTGTCAGCACCTCGGGCCAGGCCTTCCGCGGCCGCCGCCGCCTCATGGAATTCGGCCGCGAGACCCTGCCCCAGGTGCTCGATGCCCAGCTCGACTACTACACCCTGCTGTTCGACTACATCGACGGCGTGTTCGACCTGCGCATTTCGGAGTTGCGCCTGGCGCGCACCACCGGCGAACTGCGCATCGACCCCATCGGCGCCAACAACTGGATCGACCGCATCTTCGGCCCCCCGAGCCGGAACGTCCTGACCGAAGACGGCCTGCTGGGCGCGCTGTGCATCTCGAGCAACACGACCTGCGCGAGCGAACCGTTGGTCGACCGCGCGCCGGGCGCATCGATTGCGAACCCGCCGCTGCGCCGGTCAACGCGCCTCGGAATCCAGTAGCCCTTCGAGGCAAGCGAAGCGAAGCCCGTTGGTGAAACACCGAGGAACCGGCTTTGCCGGGCCTCAGGTGTTGCCCCCGGTAGGGGGAAGGAGAAGCGGACACGAAGTGCCGCGCAGCCTGGGGGCGAGCTAAGTCTCTTCTGGGATGCCAGGCTCGCCGTCGAGGATCTGGTACTTGCGCATCTTCTCCCACAGCACCTTGCGGCTGATGCCCAGGTGCTGCGCCGTGTCCTGGCGCTTCCAGTCGTTGATCTCGAGCGCCGCGATGATGCGGTTGCGCTCGCTGCTGTTCCAGCCTTTGCGGTCGCCATTCGCGTCGAGCGGGACCCCCGTGCCATTGCGGTCGGTGGCCAGCGCAGCCGGTGCCGGCGTGCCCCGCGTGAGCGCGATCGCGCGCTGGATCAGGTTCTGGTCCCAGCTGTGCAACTGCCGCGCGATCACGCCCACGCGCTCCGCGAGGTTGCGCAGCTGCCGCACGTTGCCGGGGAAGTAGGTTTCGGCCACCGCATCGCTGAGCCAGTGCGGCGTTTCGCCCAGGGCCTCGAGCTCGTCGCCGAGCACGTTCGCCAGCAGCGCCTTGAAGATCGCGATCTTGTCGATCTCGCCGCGCTCTTCGAGGCTCGGCACATGCAGCTCGATCACCGCGAGCCGGTAGAACAGGTCGGCCCGAAACTCGCCGCTCGCCACCATCTCGCGCAGGTTGCGGTTCGTCGCCGCCACGAGCCGGAAGTCGACGCGGATCGGCGACGTTGCACCCAGCCGCGTGACCGCGCTGTCTTCGAGCACGCGCAGCAACTTCACCTGCTGATAGCGCGGCAAGTCACCGATCTCGTCGAGGAACAACGTGCCCCCCGTGGCCTGTTCGAAGTACCCGCGGTGCGCGTGCACGGCACCCGTGAACGAGCCCTTCGTGTGGCCGAAGAACAGCGACTCGAACAGCCCATCGGGAATCGCACCGCAGTTCACTGCCACGAACGCGCCCTTGCCGTACTGCTGGTGCCCGATGTGAAGCTGCTGCGCAATGCGCTCCTTGCCCACGCCGGTTTCACCGCGCACCAGCACCGGATGGTTGCAGTCCGCAAAGGCGCCCACTTCGGCGAGCAGCCCTTTCATCGCATCGGAATGCGCCACCAGCACGTCGGGCGCCTGCGGCGCGACATCGCGCGCACGCAGCTGCCGCACCAGCTTCGCCACCATCGTGCGCAGCTCGGCGCAGGTGAAGTCGTAGGGCAGGACGTGCAGGTACTCGGGCGGATACGTGCGCGAGTCGCGCTCGCGCGAAGCCGCAGCGACCCAGATCACGGGCATGCCTTGCAGCAGCTCCGTGGCATGCGGCAGCCCGCCGCCATCGATGACGGTGACGCTGATGATCGCGACGGAAGGGCGCAGTGCGACGCCGCGGTCCTGCTGCGGAGGCGGCAGGCCGTCGGCCCGGATGACTTCCACGTCGAAGCTCGCCATGCACCGCGCAATGCGGTCGAGGATGTCGGCTTTGCCTTCCCAGACAAAGAGGTCGAGTTCGTCGAAGTTGGAGGGGGAACTCATCGAGACGCTGTTTTCAAAGTTTCACGGGTAGCTGGAAATGGCGGAGTCTTGCGCAGTCTCAATAGACCAAACGTGCATTGCCGTCACAACTGGCGGAGAGGAGTTGCACGTCTGCGTATCCGAGCTGGATGCCGAGCGCCTTGAGCAGCGGGGCGAGCAGAGCCGTGTCGAGCAGACTGAGCACTGGCGTCAGCACAACATTGAGGACGCCCAGCACGCCGTTGACGATACCGATCAAACCATTCACAAGAGTGTCCAAGATATCGCTAAGAAAACCTGCATCGAGACCCAGCAGTGTGAGGCCCGAGGTGTCCAGCTCGACGTCCAGCTTTCCCGCATTGATCGCACTCGCGATGGCGGCACCAAGATTCTGCTCTGTCCCGACAGTTTGGGTCAGGTTCTGCTGAGAGGCTGGAATGGTCGGGTCATATCTGTAATTCAGCGAACTTCTGGTGACCGTGGCAGAGCCTGGGATGGAAAGATCAAGTTTGGCCCGTAGATCGACCGGAGCTTTGACTGCCGAGAGTCCCAGGATCTTGATTTCTGCTTCGAGGCTCACCAGGCTGAATCGTTCTTTCGGCAACGATGCCCAGGGGCTCGTTCGGTTGGTGAACGCAGTCGGAACCTTGCCCAGGAAAATATGGGCCAGGCCAGGGGCTGCATCGATCTGGACATCGTACTTTCCATCAGGTGCATTGCATCGGACGGTTGCCAACGCTGCGTCGCCCGAGGCGACCTCCACATAGACTGGAAGATTGACCAATTGACCAGCGGGCATCGAAAGTCGAATGCTCAACAGAACAAGGTTGATGTTGACCAGGTCGTTTTTCCCGCCCAAAGGTGTCAGGACCTTTGTGTCGAGAAGCACTCGAATCTGGCCGGTGTGGGCTTGCGTCTTGGCCGTGCCGTCCGGGTAATAGCCGGGGGGACCAATGGCAATGCTCGGCGTTTCGATCACCTTGGCCTGAAGCTTCACATTCGCGAGCGGCTGGAGGGGGACCTCGACTTGGGTTGCAATGGCCGACTGACTGTCTGCGACTTGCAGCGCGACCAGTAGAAGATTCAGCGCGTTGACGTTGCCGTTCAAGGCGGCTCGGGGATCTGTGGTGTTGAGGTCTACGCTGAGCAGGCCGGCTTGCTGGGCGGTCTTCAGCAGGTTGATGCTGATGTCTTCGAGGCGAAGCCCTCCACTCAACGTCAGGAGACCATTGAGCACGCGAGCTGCGAGGTCGACCGTGTTGCTGTCGTTGCTTTGCGGGAGCGCCTGGATGGCGGCATTGAGCAACTGAGCCAGACTGACATTGGCGTCGGCCAGTTGGGCATACGTGCCGACATTGAGGCGCAAGGCATCCATGATGCCGAGCAGGTTGAGCTTGGTGTTGAGCAAGCCTGTGTAGTCAGCGAGGCTCAGCGAGACTGAAGTACCCAGCAGCATGCTCAGCACCTGATTGAGCAACCCCTCGTTGAGCCTTGCAACCCCGCTTCCAACCGAGAGCGAGCCCAGGGGTTCATTGAGTGCGGCGACCGCCTGAACACAGATCGTGCGGTTGGCCTGAAAGAAAGGAAGCAATGTCGGTGGCGCTTTTTCTATTCGAACCCGGATCGCATTCTTTGTCGAAGAATTGGGAAGGAAGTGGTCGTCTACGCTGTTGAAGCAACTGGCTGCAGTATTAGGCGGCGTCGTGTTCGACGATGCCCAATGGCCGCATTCGGGTTGCGTCAGAACGAGACCGGGCATGTTCTGGGCTGCATTCGCAACAGAGGCGCCTCGAGCAGCCACGCATACGTCAGTGCTCCCCGAAGGCATTATTTTCTGCGCGCCAGCCAACGCGGCGAGATCCGCCGTCTTCTGAAACTCACGCTTCATGTAGAACAGATAGCCCAACTCGGTACCCACAAGGGTGATCACGATCAGGCTCAGCGCGATGGCTGTATTGATGAGGATCGAGCCCCGGGCACGTCGTCGGCTGGACAGGGCGACGGCTGTGCAGGCTGATGCGGCATTCATTCCCGAGGTCTTTCTCATGAGGTCCTGAGTGCCGCGGTTGCACTGCCCCGCAATTGCTTGATCCAATTGCTGGCATCAACCAGTGGCACCCACGGAAGAATGCGAGCGTCGCCCGTGTAGGGGTAGACGATGGTCACCACGCAACTGGTCGCGCCTGGTGTGGCGGAACAGGGAGTGATGGTGGCGTGATTGGAGACCCAGTTCTTTCGACGCGTCAGGTCTCCGCTTTCCGCGGCGGGGACGATGAGTGATCGCGCCAATGATTCCACGACGACTTGCTTCACGCTGGCGGGATCTGGCGGTTGTGGAAGCAACGTCGCGGCGCGCGCACCATCTTCTGCAGCACGCGAGATGATCTGCTGTACGTAGAACGCTGCGCCAAAGGTCACCAGCGCATAGATCACAAGAAAGAGCACCACGAAGACGAAGGCGAATTCGATCGCAGCGACACCGCGTTGGCGATCACGACCGGTAGATCCGGGGGAGGGGGGAGAACTGAGGGGCACGGCGTTCACCTCAGATCAAGAAGCATGCTCGCTTTGCCAGCGATCTGGGATGGCACTGCGAAGCTCGGCAAAGGAGGCAGCAACGAGCGGAGGTTATTCGCCTCGACGAGAACTTCGACTTGGCATCGTTGGCCCCATGCGGGGCCGCAGCTGACCGGCGTGCATTCGTTGACTCCTTCTACGCGGCAGATTCGTGCAGAAACGACAGGCTTCACCGTCTGCGGCATCCAGTCGCTTTGAGCGGTTGCAATGCTCGCAGCACGGTTTTTTCGGCCCTCTATGCTGCTTTGATATCGAAGTGCCGCTCGTGCACCGTCCTCGGCAGCGTTCTGCAACCCCAGGCGAAACGCGAACAACATGCCATAGCAGATGACGGCGTACAGAATCGTAAAGAAGATCAGAAAGACCACCGCGAACTCGATCGCGTATACGCCGCGCTGGGAGCGCAGCGAAGCGAAAGTGCGGGTCGCGTTCATGGCGTTCTGTGAGGTTCCGAGAAAGCAGGAGAAACAGCCTCCTACTTGCCGCCGTTGCCTGTGGAAGTCTTGACCGTCGAGCTCATGCGTTCAGGAATTGGGTATTCGAAGCTCTTCAGATAGCGCTCATAGCTTCGCTGTGCGACGTTGCCCGCGATAGGGCGAGTCGTCTTGGATGCGACGTCGCCGCTGCGCTGCCAGGCAAGCAAGCCTTGCGTGGCATCACCCACCTGCAGCGGCACATGGTCGGGCTCTTCTGCGTCCGTGCCATCGCTCTGAGGTTGATTGGTCGACGCACGCGCCGTCGTGTGTGTGCCTTCCGTCGCAGAGGCGGCGGTGGATTCGACGGGGGTCGCGCTCTGTGCCATGACCATCGACGAAGAGGCAAGGAGAGCGATGGCCCAGGCACAAAGGGACAGGGCGCGGAAAACGGTGCCGTATTCTTTTTTCATGGTGTACCTCGTGGCGTCGAAATCGGTGACAAAGGTGTGGAGGCGGACGTTGCCGCTGGATTCACCTGGATGGCGGTGCGTACGCCGGTCAGAGCGGACCAGCGCGACGCCTTGAGTGCGAGTGGAGGCGCGGCTTCATCGCGGACTGAATTTCCGGCGGTGGGGGGCGGTGTAGAGGTCGCACTTGCGCCATTGCGAAGTTGCTGGGCTGCATCCTTGATCGCTGAGCGCGCGGCGGCGGACATCCGGTTCGCGTCCATCATGGCTGCCGCTTGTTCTGGCTGGTTGCTGAGTTCAAGGTACAGCGCAAGGTTTGCTTGGGCCTGTGTACTGTCGGGCCGAAGCTGCAGTGCCTGCATCAGCGGAAGCCGGGCGTCGTCGGTCGAGCCTGCGCGCAGTTGGGCATAGCCCAGATCGCTCAGCAGAAGTGCGTCCGTTGGTGTATGGCGCTGGGCCTGTTTCAAAAGCTGGACGGCCTCGGGGTAATTGCCACGTGCACCGGCCAGAAGGCCCAGTCCCCGATAGCCGGCGCCTTCGAGTGGCGTTCCCATCAGGCGTTTGTAGGCCGTTTCGCTTTGGGCTGCTTGCCCCGTTTGCCGCAGCGCATCGGCGCGCAGTCTCGTGGACTCGGGAGAAATTCCCCAGCGCTGCTCCAGTGCATCGATGTGTGCCAGCGACGCGAACCACAGGTTCTCCCGCTGCATCTGCTCAACGAGCTTGAGGTAGGTTTCTCTGGTATCGACGGAGGTGCCTGCCTTGGTGTCGGCCGCAGCTTCCGCAGCCATGCGTTGTTGGGCATCCGCGCTGGCTGCGTACTGGTCCTTTGGGGCCGCGCAGCCTGCGATCACCAAGGCAAGCAGACAGGCCGGTATGCGCGTCGTCACCCTGTCGATTCCGTATCGCTGGCTTCTCGTGATTGCGTTGATTTTCATTTGGCAACTGCTCCCAGTGACCGGAGGATGGCGATGAAACCGGGGCCTGCAGTCACGATGACGAGCGCGGGGAGAAGAGTGGACACCATGACGCCGGTCATCTTCACGGTGATCTTTCCGATCCGCTCTTTCATCTCTGATCGACGCCTCTCGCGCAGCCGTTCGCCAAAGATGCGCAGGGGCTCTTGCACTGCTCCGCCATGGCGATCCACTTGCACGAGCAGAGAGACCAACCCGCGAAGATCTTCGTTGCCGTGAAGCGTGGCAAGGCGATGCAGTGAATGCTCGCGCGTTCGACCCTGGCTGTACTGGCGGTTGGCCAAGGTCAGCTCATAGCCGAGGACATGCAATACGTGCGAAAAATCGTCCGCCATGATCTGCAGGCTTTGATCGAGGCTCAACCCGACGCCCTGGAGAAGCTTCAACAGATCGACAAAAAGCGGGAGCTCACGCGCAATCCGCTCGCGTCTGCCGGCGGCGATGCGGCCGAGAATCCACTTGGGAGCCATGAATCCGACCACGAAAGCCGCTGCGAGAGCCACGGGACCTGTGCGTTCGGTCAGGTGACTTTGCCAGATGGCGTAGCCGATGATCGGAAGGAGAAACGCGAGCAGTAAGCGAGTGACAAGAAAAATCAGTTGCGCTCGCTTGGATGAATATCCGCATTGATCGATGAGGCGGCGGTCTTCGTCTGCGACGAGTGCGCGCCCGATGCGCGAGTCGAGCCAATGAAAGGGGAGTTCGATGTCGGCGCGTTGAGGTGCATTGGGATCGCCGTCGATGGGACTCTTGAGATCGATCTGGCTGGTTGTGTCCTGTCGAAGGGCGCGGCCGATCACCTGGCTGCTGCGGGTGCGGCGAAGCTCCGCCGCGATCAGTGCGCCTGCCGCGATCATCAGGCCCAATGCCAGTAACGAAAGACTGATGATGGCCAGCTGATTGGGTGTGAAGGTCATGCCAGTCTCGCCAGTCGATACAAGAGGAAGGCGCCCAACAGTTGCAGCCCTGCCGACGAGAAAATCAGCATGCGTCCGGTTTCATCGTTCCACATGCCCATGAAGTAGTCCGGATTGACCACCACCAGGAATATGCCCACACCCAATGGAAGAAGACCCAGTATCCAGGCGGAGAGCCGCGTTTCGGCGGACATTGCGATCAGTTCGTGCTCTGCCTGTTCGCGGTCTCGCATGAAGTTGGCGACTCGCTCGAGCAAAAGGTCGGAACGGCCGCCGTAACGCACGCCGAGTCCCATGATGGATGCCAGAAGGAACATTTCTTCTACCCGCACATTGGTCGCTGTCTGGTGCAGCGCGCGGTCGAGATCCACCCCCGCGCGAACCAGGGCAGCGGAGCGTTCCATGTGACCGCGCAGGGGTTCTTGCGTCGTCGCGATCGCGAGCTGGAACGCCGCCTGTGTGGAGTTGCCGATGGTGATCAGGCGCACCATGGCGTCGATGTACGCAGGCAACTGGCTGATCAATTGACGACGAAACTTCTGAAGCCTCAGCCACACCGCGAAGGCCGCTATCAAGACAAGCAGGAAGAAAACGCTCGCCGCGACGATGCCGCCGCCGAAGATGCCTGCCGCGAGACAGACCACGACGATGCCAGCTACAGCGAGCGTAGCGACCCGTGGCGAAATGACCCCGAGCAGCCACTCGGGCAAGACCGTCTCCATCAAGCCCTTGGGAGGAGGCGCGCCGGTGGTTGATTCGGTATTGAGCCAAGGATCTGAAGTGATACCGGAAACGAAGCTTTCCGATGGTGCGTCGCGCAAGGGCATTGGCACGTTTGCAACGGACGGCACCACATCGGCACTGCTCGCCAGAATCTGCTGCTCAAGGTGACGCCCGGTCGCCTGGCGGGTCTGCCGGCTTCGTGCCCATTGCCAGAGCAACAGGCCACCGGCTGCCAGCAGCAGCGCGATGCAGGTCACGATGAGCAGTGCTTCACGCACGGCCTTCTCCGCTTTGCGCGCGCGCCATCGATTGGCGGAAGCGGGTGATCTTCGGCGAGTGCGGTGCAATACCCAGCGATACCCAGCGATCGCGTTCTTCGCCGTCCGGCGACACCACGGGTTCGTAGCGATACAGCTCCTGCATCGCCACCACGTTGTCGTTCACGCCAGTGACTTCGCTGAGCGAGATGATGCGGCGCTGCCCATTGGAGAGTCGACCGATCTGCACGATGAAGTCGATAGCGTTCGCAATCTGGCGGCGCAGGCTGACCTCGCTGCCTTGGTATCCCGCGAAGCCGGCGAGCATTTCGAGTCGGTACAGGCACTCGCGCGGCGAGCTCGCGTGGATGGTGCCCATGGAGCCTTCATGCCCGGTGTTCATGGCCTGCAGCATCTCGATGACTTCCGCACCGCGCACTTCGCCGACGATGATCCGGTCGGGCCGCATCCGCAGGCTGTTGCGCAGCAGATCGCGAATCGACACGACGCCGGTGCCGTCGAAGCCGCCAGGTCGGCTTTCGAGGCGCACCACGTGGCTGGTTCCCAGCGAGAGTTCGGCCGTGTCCTCGATGGTGATCACGCGTTCCCGCGCAGGAATGAAGCTGGCCAGGGCGTTGAGCAACGACGTCTTGCCGGAGCTGGTACCACCGCTCACCAGCACGTTGCAACGTGCGCGTACTGCGATTTCCAGCAACTGCGCCATGCCGGCATCGAAGGTGCCGAGCTTCACCAGGTCTGCAGGTGTGAGAGGTTCCTTGCGGAACTTGCGAATCGAAACCGACAGGCCGTCGATGGCCAGCGGTTCGATGATGACGTTGATGCGCCCTCCATCGGGCAGGCGCGCATCGACCATCGGGTTCGATTCGTCGAGCCTGCGCCCCAGCGGTGCCAGGATGCGCCGCACGATCCGCATCACGTGCTCGGAATCCGTGAAGCGCAGCGTCTCGCGCTCCAGGATGCCGTGGCGAGATACATAGACGTTCTGATAGCCGTTGATCAGGATGTCTTCGACGGCCGGGTCGTTCAGCAGATCTTCCAGCGGGCCGAAGCCGGCCAGTTCTTTCGTCAGCGCATCGGCAATGAGCTGCATCTCGCGGTCGTTGATCGGTACGCGGCGCAGGCGCACGAAGCTGTCGACCTCCAGCTCGACGAACTGCTGGATCGACGCGCGCGACCAGCGGCCGAACTCCGCGCCCAGTTCTTCGATGCGACTGAGCAGGTGATCGTGCGTCCAGCTCTTGATGTCCTGGAACTGCTGGGAGTTGATGAACGCCTGGTCGTCGTCGGCAAATTCGATATCAGTGGACATGGATCAGCCTTGGTTATCTCTCTTCCAGAGCCCCGTGATCTGCGCCATCAGTGCCACCCAGCGTGGGTCCTTGGCAGGCGGCTGACCGGAGACGGACATGTATTCTTGGTGCAGGGTGCGGGCCAGGCCGCCGACGGCCTGTGCATACGGATCGTTGCGGGCGGTGCGTACGAGCATTTCGCCGCGGCAACCGGCAGCGAGCAGTTGGGTGCTGCGCTCGGGCAGCACATGCTGCAGCGGTAGTTCGAGGCGTTCGGCGATGTCCTTGGCCGACAGGCCGACGCGAGCGTCGAACTTGTTCACGACCAGAGTCATCCGCTCGGTCTCGACGTTGCGAGCGCGCAGCTCCTTCAGCATGTTGGCCGTCGAGACGATGGCGCCGATGCTTTGGTCGCACACCACCCAGGCGTTCTGTGCTTCGCGCACGGTCTGGGCGATGAAGTCGATGGTCGAGAAGCCGCCGAGGTCGGCGATCTGGAAGTCGAAGAAGTCGGCCAGCCGGCGGATCAGCGAGACGGAATCGGCGTGCGAGATCTCGCGCACCTGCGCCAGATTGGTCGGCAGCGGCAGCACGGCGACGCCGCTGGTGTGATGCGCCAGTGCGGTGTGCAACAGGGTCTGGTCGAGGCGCCGCAGATTGCGCACGCCATCGACGAAGCTGAATCCGCTTTGCGTGTTCAGGTACAGCAGGCCGTCGCGTGCGGGTAGGCCCAGGTCGAGCAGCGCCACGCCATGACGGCCGTTGCGGCCTGGCGGGCGTGCGGGCGCTTGTCCCAACTGGTCGTACAGCGTGAGCGCCAGGCTCGTGGCCAGCGTGGTGACGCCCAGACCGGCACGCGCGCCCAGCAGGGCCAGCGTGCTGCCATGCAGGCCCCCGGGGAGCGAGCGCCGCTTTTCGAGAAGTGCGCGCAGGGTGCCCACGGCTTCATCGGGCGTGGCCGAGAGGTCGATGAAGTCGTCCACACCGGCGCGAAGGGCGGCCAGCATCGCGGCGGGTTGCGACGACACACCGGCGGCCAGCACGGGCAGGGTGGGCCAGTCGCGCTTCAGGCGTTGATGGAGCTCGCTGGCTGCGGTGGCCTGCTCGGGCGAGAAATCGATGAACACGGCCACGGGGCCGAGCAGGGAAATGCGCTCGTCGATCGTCTTCGTGTCCTGGCTCAGGACGACCACCGAGCCTTCGTGGCTCAGGGCGTCGGTCAGCCAGGTGATGTGGCCGCTGTTGGCTGACGCGAACAGGTAGGTTTCGCTGCCAGTTTCCGGAAGGTTGTCGCGTGGGGCGTTCATGGTGCCGTTCTGCGATGTGCGATTCGTAAGACCGTCATCCATCAGCGGGAGAAGCCCGGCACCGCCGTGTTGGCTGCGCCGCCGAGGAAGTGCGAGCGCCACACGGGGCCGTCGCGCTGTTCGGCGCCGCCTGGGAGGTAGGGCGTCAGATCGGTGTTGCGGGCAATCGGCTTGACCAGATGCGGGGTGACGAGGATCACCAGTTCCTTCTCGTTCATCTGGTATTTGTTCTGGCGGAAGAAGGTGCCCAGGATCGGGAGGTCGCCCAGCAGCGGGACTTTGTCGACATTCGAGGTGGTGGTGCGACTGACGAGGCCACCGATGATGAAGCTCTCTCCATCGCCCAGTTCAACGGTCGTGTCGGCGCGGCGTGTGGTGATTGCGGGCACAGCAACGCCGCCGATGCTGAGTGAGTTGGTGTAGTCGAGGTCGCTGGCTTCAGGTGCCACTTTGAGCACGATGCGGTCGTTGGAGAGCACGGTGGGCGTCAGGGTCAGACCGATGCCGAAGGGCTTGTATTCGATGCTCGTGGTGCCCAGGCCTTGAGGGGCAGGAACGGGCAATTCCCCGCCAGCCAGGAAGCTGGCACTCTGGCCCGACATCGCGACGAGGGTGGGCTCGGCGAGCACTCGGGCCATGCCGTTGCCTTCGAGAAATCCGACGTTCAAGCCGATGCCGGCTTTGCCGAAGTTGAACAGCAGGCTGAAAGCTTGGGCCAGTGGATTGTGGTACTCGCCACTGATGGACCCATTGGATGCGAAGGTCGTGCTTCCAAGGGAAGACGGCCCGAAGACCCCGAAGCTGAACCCGTTCGAGTTGGCGCGCGTGCTGAAGATGTTCAGGCCCGCCTGCTTGAGCACACTCCGGTTGAACTCGACGACCTTCACCTCGACCTGAACGGTGTTGCTGCGCACGTTGACGACAGAGCGGTCGACGAGTTCCGTTTTCTCCCCCGCGCCGGCCAGGGCCGTGTCGCGTGCTTGCTGGTGTGCAGCGACGCTGTCCATGGTGCCGGAAACGGTGGCGTTGCGACGTCGCACTTCGACAGCGTAGGTCGTCGCTGCCGCGTTGCCCTTTTCCCAGACCATCAGCGTGGTGCGCCCTGCCGCCTTGCCGGTGATGATCAGTCGTGCCGCGGGAGAACTTGGCGTCTTTCGCGTGACGGTAACGCCGGCCACAGCTTCATCGGCGATGGCCATGCGCTCGATGCCCTTGTCGATCAGAAGCTCCTGCTGTGTGCCCGCATTGAGAATCAGCGGCCGCTGGAGCTGCGTGCGCACAGCCTGGGTGTCTGCGGCATTGGTGGCGAGCGGCCAAGCGGCCTGGGCCAGTGCGCATACGGCGATCAGCGACGAACGCAGCAGCGACGGGGCGCCCGCAGGGCTGCTCGACGGTTCGCGTGGCGTGTAGGGCATGTGGCTTCTTTCCTGGATGACAGACGTGATGGCTGAAGTGCGCTGCACTCAATAGCTCATGGTTTCGCTGCGGTCGCCGCGAATGACTTCGACTTGAAGACCGCCGCGTGCGGCACCCGGCTGGGGTGTCCGCGTGCCACTCGAGACGGCTCGAGCTTCGGTCAAGGCAGAGCGATTGGCGACGTTCTTGCCACCGGTCACGAGATCCACAGCAGTAAGACCTGCCTGTGCACGGTCGAGCCCTTCCAGAGGAGGGCGACGAGGCTCGCCAGGGCGGATCGACGCTGGCTGCAACGCCGTCGGGAGAGCGGCAAAAAGCTTGGGGTCGGGTTCCGCCATGTCGTTGGGGTTGCGCAGCGCGAGCATCAGTCGGCCAGTCGCATCGCCGATCGTGAGGCGGTTCACGTCGTCCACTGGGACCGCGAGTACGGCGGTGCGGGCTGCTTCGTTTCGTTGGACTTGTTGCTGTTGTTGCTTGTCCGCCGTCTTGGAAGGAAGTCCATCAACGGACGCAGAACCGAAAGCAAGCACGCGTTTGCGGGAAAGAAGCAGACGCGCCTGACTGCGGTCCACGTCTTTGCTGTCCGACTTCAGTGTGATGAACACGTCGACAAAATCGCCGGGCTGAATCTTGTTGCCGACACCCATGATCTCGTCGGCCTTGATGGCAACCGCGCGCTCGCCTTCTCCCACGCGAAGGGCAAGGCCTGAAACCAGCTGGTTCTCCATCACCGGCGAACCTTCCGAGAGATCGAGGACCGGTACGCGACCGACAGCCGTGGCCACGTCCTGGAAGGCGCCGGCCGGATTGACGGTGAGGTGTTCGACGCGCAGCGCGTCGGCCGGGATGGCTTGGCCTGCAGGCAGAGGCTTTGCCGCGACCACGACGGGGTGCGTGATCGTCTGCGGACTCTTGGCCTGTTCCGGCGTCGGTGCTGCGACGGTCGCAGTCTTTGGCGGAGCCTGCCGACCGAGCATCCAGGCATAGCCCCCCAGCACGATGGCCAGAAGGACCAAGATGGCGGCGATGATTTTGGTGAGATTGATCATGGGCGGCGAACTGAGGGAGGGGAGCAAGCGATCATGGAAAAAGAGATGAAGGGCCTGCGAGACGGAGCAGAGTCGGCCGTGGCTAACTCTGTCGTCCCCAAACCATCCACGCCGCTGCGACCAAGGCGAGGTAGGCCGCGTAAGGAATGATGCGAAGCCGGCGAACTGGGGTGCCGGACTCTGTTGCGCGCAACGGGCCGCTCAGCATCAGGGCAAGTTGCGGAAAAACGGGCCAGCGCCTGAGGGCGAGCCAGAGAACGCTGTGAATACCAGCTACCAGACTGGCGACGATCCAGATCGGCGCCAACGCTGGCAAGCCGACCCACAACCCCAGGGCGCCGGCGAATTTCACGTCGCCTGCTCCCATGAGGCCGGTGGCATAGAACAGCAAGAGAAAAGCAAACCCTGCCCCTGCGCCGAGAAGTGCTGCACGCCAATCGTGTCCAAGGGGCCCCGCTCCCAACGCCAAGGCTGTGAGCGCGAGGGCAACGCCTGCAAGCACGAGCCAGTTGGGGACGCGGCGCATCCGGAAGTCATAGACGACTACAAGAATCAGCCACAGGAGAAAAGTGACTTTCAAGCTTAGAGGGAGGCGGGGAGCTTGCCGGCAATCGCTGCAAACATGTTGGTGAGTGCGAGGCCAATACCGGTGGTCTTGCTAAATGCCGCAACCAAGACGATTGCCATCAGCCCCGCAATAATTCCATATTCAATTGCAGTAGCACCCTCTTCATCACGCAGAAAACGAGTAATAGAACTAAGCATGGTGATCTCCTGAAAGGAAGTGTTAACAAAGGCTGGCACGGTGGATATTATACAGCGTAACTCCGTGTATCAACAGGAGAAACACACCGGATCGAGTCCCGGATGTGCTACTCGGAGGGGTAAAGCAGGAAGGCGGCCAGCCTCGTTCGGCCCCCGCAACGGGGCAGAAAAGGTCACTTATTCACAGTCTGGAGATGTTCGTTTCCCTCTGTAAACCGCATGCACACTGGCATGGACGAGGGGAACACGTTACGGGCGTGGGAACGTCCGGACGTTGAGCGTTACGGGAACATGCCCGTTACGTGTTACGTAGCGCGGTACCTAGGAGTGCAATTTGTAACACTCGACAAGGCGGCTCCGTTTGGGCAATAAATCACACTTTTGGGGCCGAGACCCCTTCGGTGATGTGGGCTCAGCCGAGGATTTCTTCGTGGAAGAGCTTCCACTCGCCGCCCTGGCGCAGCCAGTACTGGCGGCGGGTGCGGCCGTTCTTCTCGCCCTCGAACACCTCGCCGAAGGTGGCGACCATGGTGTCCTCGGTGTCGCGCCAGTGCAGGTACGACGTGTCCTTGATTTGCACTCGTTTACCTTGTGCGTAGGTCAATTCGTCGCGGAGTACCGCATCGGCATCGACGGGCTTGCGGCTGGCGCGCTGGAAATCCGGCAAATAGAATTTTTTCAATTGCGCTTCATTGCCGCTGGCGCGCGCGTCTTTCCAGGCGGTAATTGAATCGGCGAATTTCTTTGTTTCTTTTTCGGCTTGCGGCTGCGAAATCCATTGCAGGCTGCGCGCGGTGACGACGGGGGTGGCGCCGATCTGGACCTTGCGCAGCAGCTGCTTGAGGTCGGGGTTGGCCATGACGACGCAGCCGTCGCTGGCCAGCGGCGCCCGCGCGAACTGCTGGGGCGGGGTGCCGTGCAGCCAGATGCCGCTGCCGGTCTTGCCGCGCCGCACGTCGTACGGGTTGGGGTAGTTGATGGGCAGGGCGCCGGCGCCGTAGAAGTCTTTCAGCGAGCGCGGGTCGAGGCTGCTGGTGATGTAGTACACGCCCAGCGGGGTGCGCGCGTCGCCTTCGACGGCCTTGTCGGTGCCCGACTTGCCGACGGAGATGTAGTAGTCGGCAACGAGCTTCAGGCCCTTGTCGGAGTTCTCGAACAGGTACAGCCGCGAGCGCGAGGCGTCGACGGCAATGGCGAAGCGGCTGCGGGTCGAGAGGGTGAGGAACTGCGAGGGCACGGTGCCGGCGGGCGGGCGTTCGCGCAGGGCCTGCAGGCGGCGGCGCGATTCCTCGTGCAGCTCGACCATGGCCGGGTTGCCGCGCAGGCGCGCGATGCCGGCGGTGTCGGGCATGGCGTTCGACGGCGGCACCTGCGCCGCGAGCAGGTCGCCGTACACGAGCTGCGCGAGCTGGAAGTTCGGGTGGTCGCGCACGAGGGTCTGGGCCTTGGCCAGCGCCTCGCGGGTCTTGCCGCGGCCGAACAGTTCGTAGACGCCGATCAGGCGGGCCTCGGCGCCGCTGGCTTCCTGCAGCGGCGCGGCGGTTCTGGCGGTCTTGCGGGCCGGGCGCGTGGCGCCCGCGTTGTCTGCTGCGACGGCGGACCGCTTGCCCTTGGCTTGCAGCTGCGTCTTGCTGGCGCCGCTGCCGGCTTTGGCGCCCCTGGCTTCCTTGGCAGGCGCGCGGCTGCCGCCCGCCTTGGCGGCCTTGGTGCCGCTGGTCTTGGCGTTGGCCGACTTGCTGGAGCTGTTGCTGTTGTTGGCTGCGAGCGCGGCGCCGGGCGTGGCCAGCAGGAGCGCAGAAGCGGCCGTCAAGGCCGCGAGCAGCTTCCCGCTCCGCAGCGGGAACGGGAGGGTCTGAAGCCGGCCGTGCCGGACGATGTCTGCCACTAGCCGCCGACGCTTTCCTTGCGAATGTGCCACTGGTTGCCGGAGCGTTGCAGCTCGAGCGTCTTACGGCTCGCGATGTTGAGGTTGTCGGCGCGGTAGATCTGGCGGAACTTGGCGGTGGCGGTCTGTCCGTCGACCTTGATCGCGAGGTTCTCGAGGTTCACGCTGATGCTGGACTTGCCGACGATGCGCGCGCGGCGGTCTTCTTCCCAGGCCTTGCGGCTCTGGCCGCCGGCGGGCACGAAATCGCTGCCGTAGGCGGCGAGGTAGCGGTCCATGTCCTGGCTGGCCCAGGCCGAGGCCCAGCCGCGCACGACGGATTCGATCTCGGCGGTGGACGCCGGGGCTGCAGCAGGGGCTGGTGCCGGTGCCGGCTCAGGCGTCTTGGCGACCGGCGCGGGGGCTGCGGCCACCTTGACGGGCGGCGCAACAGGCGCGGCGGCAGGTGCCGGCGCCGGCGCGGGCGCAGGCGGTGCCTTGGCGACGGGCGCAGGAGCGGGCACGGGTGCCGGAGCAGGCGCCTTGGCAACCGGTGCGGGCGCAGGCGCCGGGGCGGGCTTCGCAGCCGGTGCCGGTGCGGGCGTCGTCGTGGCCGAGGCCACGAGGGTCGAGCCCTTGGAGCCAGCCGCCGGCGGGGCGGTGAAGAGCGTGCGGATCACGGCCAGCTTGGGCTGCACCGCGGTGTTGTTCTGGTCGAGCTGCAGCGCCTTGCTGTAGGCCTGGCTGGCCAGCCGCGCGTACACGTCGCCGAGGTTTTCCTGGGCGGTGGCGTAGCTGGGGTTGGTGCGAATGGCACTTTCGAGGGCGTTGCGGGCCTTGTCGAACTGGTTCTGGCTCGCGTAGATGACGGCGAGGTTGTTGAACGGCTCGGGCAGCTCGGGCGCATCCTGCGTGAGCTGGGTGAAGGCGGCGATGGCCTCGGCGCGCTTGCCGGTGTCGAGCTGGATCACGCCCTTCAGGAAGCGCATCTGCGGATCGCGCGGCTTGTCCTTGAGGAAGGCCTCGGCCCTGGTCATGGCCTCGTCGAGCTTGCCGGACTGCATCAGGCGGTCGACCTCTTCGTGCTCGGTCGCGGCCAGCGCGGGAAGCGCGGCGCCGCAGGCCGCAACGGCCAGGAACAGGGCGCGCACGGTGGGGGAGAAGCTGAAGCGGGCGCGAGGCCGGGGGCTCTTGGGCATTGCGGACAAGACCTCGTTGGTGGGGAAGGGGAATGCGGCAGGCATTGTAAATGCGCCCGTCACCTCTGGATACCAAGCTGACGGAGCCCTGCGATGGCCCTATTCACAGTTGTGCCGAACTTGTGCGCTGCAGCATCATCATGTAACGTCTCGTAAGCAAAATGCACGTGTTTACCCTGATTTTTCCATCCCTCTGGAGTCCGTCTTGAAGATCACCAAACGCCGCCTGCTCGAAGGCGGCGCTGCAGCCATTGCCACCTCGCTGTTCACGCCGGCCTCGTGGGCCCAGCGCGCAGCAGGCGGCGATGCCGCCTGGCCAACCAAGCCCGTGCGCATCCTCGTGGGCTTTCCGGCCGGCGCTTCGCCCGACCTGGCGGCGCGCGCCATCGCGGAGCCGCTCTCGAAGCTCCTGCGCCAGCCGGTGACGGTGGAGAACAAGCCCGGCGCCAGCGGCAACCTCGTGGCCGCCGAAGTGGCCAAGGCCACGGACGACCACACGATCGGCGCGCTGATCAACGGCAACCTCACGATCGCCAAGCTGCTGAACCCGTCGCTCGACTTCGACCCCGAGAAAGACTTCGCCCCCGTCGGCCTGATCGGCACCGCGCCGCTGGTGCTGGTGGTGTCGGGCAGCGCCGCGGGCAAGTCTGCAGCCGACCTGCTGCTGTGGGTGCGCAACCTGGGCAGCGCAGGCAAGTACGGCACGCCGGGCGTGGGCACTGTGGGCCATCTGGGCATGGAGCTGCTCAAGAGCCGCGCGGCCATCACCGCGCAGCACAAGCCCTACACGGGCAACCCGCAGGTGATCGCCGGCATCCTCGCGGGCGAGATCCAGCTGGCGCTGCTGCCGCCGGGCCTGGCGATGCCGCATGTGAAGTCGGGCAAGCTCAAGGCCATCGGCGTGACCTCGCCCGAGCGCAGCCCGCTGGTCAACGAGCTGCCGACGATCCGCGACGCCGACGTGCGCGGCGCCGACCTCGAGATCTGGACCGCGCTCGCTGCGCCCGCGAGCATGAAGCCGGCGGCTGTGGCCAGGCTCAACGCCGCGCTGGTCGAGGTGATCAGTTCGCCCGAGGTGAGCGGCGAGCTGCTCAAGACCGGCTGGCAGGCGCAGCCCGGTTCGCCCGACACGCTGGCCAAGCGCATGCGCGCCGACACCACGCGCCTTGGTGGCGTGATCCTCATGAAGGGCATTCGCTCCGAGGCTTGAGCCTTCGCGAGGGCGACCGCGCTGCGGCTACAGCAGCGCCGACACCTGCCGTGCCGCATCGATCAGCGCCGGCAGCATCGTCTCCTGCATCACCTTCGCGCTGGTGCGGTTCGCCTGCCCGCTGATGTTCAGTGCGGCCACCATGCGGCCCTGCCGGTTCACGATGGGCGCGGCCACGGAGATCAGGCCTTCTTCCAGTTCCTGGTTCACCAGGCACCACTGCTGTTTGCGCGCCTGGGCCACCTTGGCCATGAGCGCGTCGATGTCGGTCACGGTGTGCTTGGTCAGCGCCTCGAGGTTCGAGGCCTCGAGCCGCGCGCGCACCTCGTTGTCGTCCAGGTCGGCCAGCAGCAGGCGGCCCAGCGACGTGCAGTACGCGGGCAGCCGCGAGCCCACGCCCAGGCTGATGCGCATGATCTTCTGCGTGGGCACGCGCAGCACGTAGACGATGTCGGTTGCGTCGAGCACGGCGGCCGAGCACGACTCCTGCACCTGCTGCACCAGCGCTTCCATCACGGGCTCGGCGCGGTTCCAGATCGGCATCGACGACAGGTAGGCAAAGCCCAGGTCGAGGATGCGCGGCGTGAGCGTGAAGAGCTTGCCGTCGGTCACCACATAGCCCAGCGTCTGCAACGTGAGAAGAATGCGCCGCGCCCCCGCGCGTGTGAGTCCGCTGCCGGCCGCCACCTCGCTCAGGGTCTGGTGCGGTGCGCTCGCGCTGAACGAGCGGATCACCTGCAGGCCGCGCGCAAAAGACTGCACGTAGCTGTCGCCGGGAGCGGGCGTGTCGGTGGCGGAACTGGCGGAAACAGGGTGGGTTGCCATGGCGAGCGATCCTCTTTAAAATTCATTATACGAACAAAAGTTCTTTAGGCGAACAAATTGCGGTTTGCGAGGGTTCGTGAATTCGGCAGGGTGTTCGCACCGTTCGGTTTCTTCCTTCACTCCCGGAGACAGGCTTCATGATCAACAAGATCGCGCGCTCGGTCGCCGATGCCCTGGCAGGCATCCAAGACGGCGCCACGGTGCTCATCGGCGGTTTCGGCACCGCCGGCATTCCAGGCGAACTCATCGACGGCCTCGTCGAGCAGGGCGCCAAGGACCTCACGGTCGTCAACAACAACGCAGGCAATGGAGAGACGGGCCTCGCGGCGCTGCTCAAGGCCGGCCGCGTGCGCAAGATCATCTGCAGCTTTCCGCGCCAGGCCGACAGCCAGGTGTTCGACGGCCTGTACCGCAGCGGCAAGATCGAGCTCGAACTGGTGCCCCAGGGCAACCTCGCCGAGCGCATCCGCGCGGCGGGTGCCGGCATCGGCGCCTTCTTCTGCCCCACGGGCTACGGCACGCAACTGGCCGGCAACCGCGAAACGCGCGAGATCGACGGCGTGCAGTACGTGCTCGAGTACCCCATCCACGGCGACGTGGCGCTCATCAAGGCCGAGCGTGGCGACCGCTGGGGCAACCTGGTCTACCGCAAGGCCGCGCGCAACTTCGGCCCCGTGATGGCCATGGCCTCGAAGAAGACCATCGCCACCGTGCACGACATCGCCGAGCTCGGCACCCTCGACCCCGAGACCATCGTGACCCCGGGCATCTTCGTGCACCAGGTGGTGCGCATCGAACGCGTGGCGACGCAAGCCGGCGGTTTCAAGAAGGCAGCATGAACATGACCTACACACGTCGCACCAAAGACCAGTTGGCCGCCCGCGTCGCGCAGGACATCTTCGACGGCGCCGTCGTCAACCTCGGCATCGGCCAGCCCACGCTCGTGGCCAACCACTTGCCGCAGGGCCGCGAGGTCATCCTGCAAAGCGAGAACGGCATCCTCGGCATGGGCCCCGCGCCCGAAGCCGGCGAAGAAGACTACGACCTCATCAACGCCGGCAAGCAGCCCGTCACGCTGCTGCCGGGCGGCTCGTTCTTCCACCACTCCGACAGCTTCGCGATGATGCGCGGCGGCCACCTCGACATCTGCGTGCTCGGCGCGTTCCAGGTGTCGGCCACCGGCGACCTGGCCAACTGGCACACGGGCGAGAAAGACGCCATTCCCGCGGTCGGCGGCGCGATGGACCTGGCCATCGGCGCCAAGCAGACGTGGGTCATGATGGATCTGCTCACCAAGCAGGGCGCGAGCAAGCTGGTGCAGGAATGCACCTATCCGCTGACCGGCATCGGCTGCGTCAAGCGCGTGTACTCCGACCTCGCCACGCTCGAATGCACGCCCCAAGGTTTGAAGCTCGTCGACCTCGTCGAGGGCCTCACCCGCGAAGAACTCGAGAAGCTCGTCGGCCTGCCGATCGCAGCCTGACCCATTCCATTCATTCAGAGACAACAGACATGACCACCCAAGCCTTCATCTGCGATGCCGTCCGCACCCCCTTCGGCCGCTACGGCGGTTCGCTCAGCAGCGTGCGCACCGACGACCTCGGCGCCGTGCCGCTGCGCGCACTGATCGAACGCAACAAGAACGTCGACTGGCAGGCCGTGAGCGACGTGCTCTACGGCTGCGCCAACCAGGCCGGCGAAGACAACCGCAACGTCGCGCGCATGTCGGCGCTGCTCGCGGGCCTGCCGATCGAAGTGGGCGGCGGCACCATCAACCGCCTGTGCGGTTCGGGCCTCGATGCACTGGGCACCGCCGCGCGCGCCATCCGCGCCGGTGAAGCCGGCCTGATGATCGCCGGCGGCGTCGAAAGCATGAGCCGCGCGCCCTTCGTCATGCCCAAGGCCGAGAGCGCCTTCAGCCGCAACAACGCGGTGTACGACACCACCATCGGCTGGCGCTTCGTCAACAAGCTCATGAAGGCGCAGTACGGCGTCGACTCGATGCCCGAGACGGCCGAGAACGTGGCCACCGACTACAAGATCGAGCGCGAAGCGCAAGACCTGATGGCGCTCAACTCGCAGCTGCGCGCCGTCGCTTCGCAGAAGTCCGGCTTCTTCGACGCCGAGATCGTGCCCGTGAGCGTGCCCCAGAAGAAGGGCGACGCCCTCATCGTCAACAAGGACGAGCATCCGCGTGACACCACGCTGGAGGCGCTGGCCAAGCTCAAGCCCATCGTGCGCCCCGACGGCACCGTCACCGCCGGCAATGCCAGCGGCGTGAACGACGGCGCCTGCGCGCTGCTGCTGGCCGACGAAGCCAGCGCCGCCAAGCACGGCCTCACGCCGCGCGCCCGCGTGGTCGGCATGGCCACGGCCGGCGTCGCGCCGCGCATCATGGGCATCGGCCCGGCGCCCGCCACGCAGAAGGTGCTGGCGCTCACCGGCCTCACGCTCGACCAGATCGACGTCATCGAACTCAACGAAGCCTTCGCCGCACAAGGCCTCGCCGTGCTGCGCCTCTTGGGCCTGAAGGACGACGACGCGCGCGTGAACATCAACGGTGGCGCCATCGCGCTGGGTCACCCGCTCGGCGCCAGCGGCGCACGCCTGGCCACCACCGCGGTGAACCAGCTGCACAAGGGCGGCGGCCGCTACGCGCTGTGCACGATGTGCATCGGCGTGGGGCAGGGCATTGCCGTGATCCTGGAACGCGTCTGATGGGCCTCGCCCGACGCGAGCTGCTGCTGGGCCTGCTGGCAGCAGTGGGCCTGCCGGCGCATGCGCAGCAGAGCGATGCCAAGCCGATCCGCATCGTCGTGCCCTTCGCGGCCGGCGGCGGCAACGACGTGTTCGCGCGCCAGATGGCCAAGGGCCTGGGCGAGGTGCGCAAGTCCGGCGTCATCGTCGACAACAAGCCCGGCGCGGGCGGCAACCTCGGCACCGAGCAGGTGGTGCGCAGCACGCCCGACGGCAGCACGCTGCTGCTGGGCCACACGGGCACCGTGTCGATCAACCCGGCGCTGTACAAGGGCCTGAAGTTCGACGCGCGCAAGGACCTCGTGCCCGTGGCCATGTTCGCGTCGTCCGCGCTCGTGCTCGTGGTGCCCGCGGCTTCGAAGGTGCGCAGCGTGGCCGACCTCGTCAAGGAGGCCAAGGTGCGCCCGGGCCTGCTCGACTACGCATCGAGCGGTAGCGGCACCGGCGGCCACCTCACGGGCGAACTCTTCGCGCAGCGCACCGGCACGAAGATCAATCACATTCCCTACAAGGGCACCAACCCCGCGCTCACCGACCTCGCGGGCGGCCAGGTGCAGATGATGTTCAGCGTCATCCCGCCCGCGCTTGCGCTGGTCAAGGGCGGGCGGCTGCGCGCCATTGCCGTCACGGGCACCAAACGCC
The DNA here is from genome assembly GCF_059423125.1 of Variovorax sp. GW531-E2. NCBI lineage: Bacteria > Pseudomonadati > Pseudomonadota > Betaproteobacteria > Burkholderiales > Comamonadaceae > Variovorax > Variovorax sp. GW531-E2. The sequence goes on from NZ_JBWKXQ010000073.1 coordinate 32,132, forward strand.
TGCCGTCGCTGCCCGACGTGCCCACCGTGGCCGAGTCGGGTCTGCGCGAACTCGCGGGCTTCGAGAGCACGCTCACCTACGGCATCCTCGCGCCGCGCGGCACGCCCGAGGCGTTCGTGAAGACGCTGTCGGCGCAGATGCTGCAGGTGGCGGGCGGCGCCGAGTTCCAGTCGCGCCTGGACGTGGAAGGCGCCGTGCCGCTGCTCGGCGGGCCGGCCGACTATGCCGCGCTCATCGCGAAGGAAAGCGCGCTGTGGGCCGGCATCGTCAAGGCCTCGGGCGCGTCGGTCGATTGAGCGGCGGCCCACCGCTTCCCACCCATCAACGATTCATCAAACCGGAGACTTCCCTCATGTCCTTCTTCCGTTCGTCGCTTTCGCGCCGCGCCATCGCAGCGGCCGTGCTGGCCCTGACCGCCGGCGGCCTGCTGCCGCTGACCGCTTCGGCACAGCAGCCTGCGGCCTTCCCGACCAAGCCCGTGCGCATCATCACGCCGTTCCCGGTCGGCGGTGGTCCGGACGGCGTGGCCCGCCTCGTGGCCGACAAGCTCTCGCGCGCCTGGGGCCAGCCGGTGGTGGTCGAGAACCGCCCGGGCGGCAACGGCTTCATCGCCATCGACGCCTTCAAGCGCGGCGCCAAAGACGGCCACGACATCATCGTGCTCGACAACGTGCACCTGGCCGCGTACCCGGCGCTGTTCAAGAAGCTGCCCTACGACGCATCGAAGGACTTCGACGCACTGCTGCCGCTGTTCAAGACGTATTTCTTCTTCACCGTCGCGACCAACAGCAAGTACAAGACCGTGGGCGATCTCATCGCCGACGCCAAGGCCAACCCCGGCAAGCTCGACTACGGCTCGTGGTCGGTCGGCAACCCGGTGCACCTGGGCTCGGAACTGTTCGAGTCGGCCACCGGCACGCAGATGGAGCACGTGATCTACAAGGAGACCACGCAGCTGTACACCTCGGTCGCCACCGGCGAGCTGGCCTTTGCGCTGGGCAGCAGCGCCACCGCCGGCCCGCTGCAGCGCGCCAACAAGCTGCGCTTCCTGGCCGCGGCAGCGCCCCAGCGCGTGGCCGCCTTCCCCGACGTGCCGACCGTGAGCGAATCGGGCGGCCCCAAGGGCTTCGAGGTCATCGGCTGGAACGCCATCGCCGTGCCGAAGGGCCTGCCGGCTTCGGTGACCGACAAGATCAAGCGCGACATCGAGAAGGGCCTGGCCGAACCCGACGTGCTGGAGAAGTTCAAGAGCTTCGGCTACGAGCCGTTCCCCACCACGCGCCCGCAGTTCGACCAGTTCGTGGCAACGGAAACGAAGCGCTTCACGGACGTGATCCGCAAGGCGAACGTGTCGCTGGACTGACAGCGCGCGCCCAGGGCGCATCCGCAACGAACAAGGCACCCGCGAGGGTGCCTTTTCTTTTGGGCGTTGCGCCCAGGGCGAGAGATTGTGCTGTCCAAAAGTCACATGTTACGTATGGATACGCGACAGGGTAGACCGTCTACCGAAGGGCCTGACAGAGGCGGAGTGGCCCCGCATGGGGCCGGTCGCTCCCGTTTCAGGGTAGCCCCTTGCAGGGATACGCGTAACTGGCACGCGTTCTTACATTTTTGACTTGCACATCCGAAATCGTCGCCGTGGGGAGGAGCAAGCCATTGCTGCTGCACACGGAGGTCCACCTGCCCAGTCAGTGAACGAAGAGGGAGTTGAGTCATGAACAAGATCTTCCGAACCCTGTGGAGTCCCACCGCCGGCACCTGGGTGGCCGCGCCGGAAATCGCGCGCGGCCACGCGCGATCGTGCAGCGGGGGCGGCGTGCGCGCGGTGGCGGCCGCGGCGGCAACGGCGGCGCTGTGGGTCTGCGTCGTGCCGGTGCTCGCAGCCGGCGGCGCGGGCGGCCAGCCGGTCGGTGACGCGTCGCTGAACGCGGGCACGGGCGGCAGCGACGGCACGGGCGGGAGCGGCGGGCTCAACGACACCACGGTCAACGCCTTCGGCGGCGCGGGCGGATCGTCCACGCCGGGCGGCGTCACGGCGGGGGCCAACGCCAGCATCGGCGGCTTCGGTGGTGCCACGCCGGGCACCGGCGGCGCGGCCGGCGCGGCCAGCACGCCCACCGGCCCCGGTGCGTTCCAGGGCGACGCCGGCGGCGCGGGCCAGGCGCAGACCGGCGACCCGGGCAACGGCAACGGCTATGGCGGGGGCGGCGGCGGTGGCTTCCAGGGCATGTCGATCGCCAACAACGTGGCCAATTCGTCCGACAGCTACACCGGCGGCATCGGTGGCGCGGGCGGCAACGGGTACTGGGCAGCGGGTGGTGGCGGCGCGGGCGGCTACGGTTCGATCCTCAGCGGCCCGCTCGGCAGCTACACGGCCACGGGATCTTCCACGGGCGGCGCCGGCGGCAAGGGCGGCGACGCCTTTTCGCAGGGCGGCGG
>NZ_JBWKXQ010000074.1:0-34236 GCF_059423125.1 Variovorax sp. GW531-E2
CGCCCCATCCGCACCGCCGCCACGCTCGTCGTCCTGCGCGACGGCCCCGAAGGCCTCGAGGTGCTGATGCTGCGCCGGGCCGAGAAGGCCAACGACCAGAACAGCGGCGCCAGCGTCTTCCCGGGTGGCATGGTCGACGCGCACGACCGCCTGCTGCACCCGCTGTGCGCGGGCCTGGACGACGCCGCCGCGAGCGCGCGGCTGGGCCTGCCCGAAGGCGGGCTCGACTTCCACGCTGCGGCGATCCGCGAATGCTTCGAAGAGGCCGGGCTGCTGCTCGCGAACGATGCGCAGGGCCGGCCGGTCGAGCTGCTCGCGCTCACGTCGGGCGAACTCGACGCGATGCGCGCCGCCGCCGAGCGCAGCACCGACGCCCTGCTCGCCCTGTGTGCCGAGCGCGGCTGGTGCCTTGCCGTCGACCGCATCGCGTACTTCAGCCACTGGCTGACCCCGCCCGGCATGCCGCGCCGCTTCGACACGCGCTTCTTCGCCGCCGCGATGCCCGCCGGCCAGGACGTGCGCCCCGACGGCCGCGAAACCGTCGAGCACCTGTGGCTGAAGCCCGCCGACGCGGTCAGCCCCGAACGCGGCCTCAAGCTGCTGAACGTGACGCGGCGCGTGCTCGAGCACCTGGCCACCTTCGCCCGCGTCGACGACTTCATGGCCCATGCGCGCGCGCTGCGCCGCATCCCGCTGACCATGCCGCGCCTGGCCGACGGTCCCCAGGGCCGGCGCCCGGTGAACATGGAAGAGCCCGCCTACGACGAGATCGGGCACCTCGATCCCGACGGCCAGGGCGGCGGCCGCTATGCGCTCGAAGCGGGCCTGGTCACGCCGCTGTCCGCGCGCGTGCTGCGCGTCGTGCACGACAGCGGCCTCAACAGTTTTCTCGTCGGCGGCACCGAGGGCTGGGCGCTGGTCAACCGCGTGCCCGGCGATGCGGCGCACGAGGCCGCGCTGCGGGCGGCGGCGCCCGGGCCGGTGCGGTGGGTGCTGTCGGCGGACGCTGCGCCGCAGTCCCTGGACCTCGGCGGCGCCACGCTCCATGTGCTGGGCGCACAGCGCTTCCTGCTGGCCGAGGAGCGCATGCTGTTCACGCACGACACGACGACCACCGCCGTCGAGACGGATCACCGCGTCGAATGGATCGTGCCCGCGCGCGGCTTCATGCGCCGCCCGGCGTCGGCGCTCGCCGACTGAGCCACGTCTTTCTTCAGGCCTGCTGCGCTTCCGTCAGCGCCTGCGCCGCCACCACCGCTTCGGTGCGGTTGCGCACGTTGAGTGCCCGGAAGATGGCGGCCAGGTGGATCTTCACCGTGCCTTCGCTGATGCCCAGGCTGCGCCCGATGAGCTTGTTCGGCTTGCCTTGCGACAGCAGTTGCAGCACCTCGACCTGCCGCTCGGTGAGCACGCTGCGCAGGTGTTCGAGCGTCTGGGTGCCGCCACCGCCGTTGCCGCCGCGCGCAAAGGGCTCGCCCGCCGCGGCAGACGACGGCGACACGCCGGCCACGATGCCCGGCGGCAGCGCCGTGAGCATCATCGGCGGCACGTACACGCCGCCCGCCAGCACCAGGCGCACGGCCGACAGCATGACGTCGGGCGAGTAGGCCTTGGGAATGAAACCGAGCACGCCGCGTTCGAGCGCGCTGCGCATGATGGACGGGTCTTCATAGCCCGACAGCACGATCACGGGCACGGCCGGGTGTCGTCGCCGGATCTCGTCGATGTGGGCCTGCCCGTCCGCGCCGGGCATGTTGAGGTCGATCAGGGCCAGGTCGAGATCGTCGGTCGCGCCGGCAAGCAACTCGTCGACGCTCAGCGCCAGGACGAACTCGATGCCAGCTCCCAGCTCCGACAACTTGGCTTTGACCGCCTCGATGACGAGCCGGTGGTCGTCGGCGATCAGAATTTTCATGGCATACCCCAGTGTCCCAACGTCAATGTGCATTGGATTCTTCTGCGACTGCGAAGATAACGGCGATTGCTCCGTCCAGCAAGGCCGCCGCGCCCCACCAACGGCATAGACCCCAAGCGGTATGGCGGCCCCGTGGGCCCGTTGAAAAAATGAACGCCCACTCCAACGACCGGGGACATGGGCATGTGCGATCGCTGCAGACGCCGGTGCAAGGCATGCTTCGCAATGCACGCTTGAGAAGCGGGCATCCCTCATGGCCCGCCTGCTCGACTGCTTCTCGCCCTTCATTGCCTTCGGTCTCGGCCTGGACGCATCGATCGCGGCCGGCCGCCCCACCCTCACCCACGGCGACGCCCAGCGCGAGGCCCTGCGCCTGCTGGACATCGCACGCGCCGACGCCGACGTGGCGGGCGCCACCGCCACGCAGATCGAATCGGCCGCCTTCGCGATGGTCGCGTGGCTCGACGAGATCCTGGCGCGCCACCCCGACGCCGTGGATGGCGCGGCGCCGCTGCAGGTGCAGCTGTTCAACTCCAACAACGCGCACAGCGAGTTCTTCCACCACCTCTCGGCCCTCGGCGCGCAGGACCACGCGGTGCGCGAGGTCTACTGGCATGCGCTGGCGCACGGCTTCAAGGGCCAGTACTACTTCGAGTCGGGCGACGAGGGCGAGCTCGGCAAGCTGAAGGACCTGCACGGCCGGCAGCTGCAACCGCCGCCGCTCGAACTCGGCAGCCTCGCGCAGGACCACATCACGCCCCAGCCCTACGGCGTGCCCGACCCGCGCGGCCCGGCCGACATGCGGCGGCGCGACCGCACCGTGCTGCGCACCGGCGCCGCGCTCGCCGTGCTCGTGCCCGCGCTCTTCCTGCTGTGGCACTGGCTGGCGGGGCCGCCGGCCGCCGGCACGGCGCTCACGCAGCGCATCGACCGGCAACTCGCCAGCTACGCCTGCGCCGACCTCGAGGCCTCGATCGACCCCGACGGCCGCCCGCGCGTGACCGGCTTCGTCTCGCAGCGCGACGACCTGCTCAAGGTGGCGGAGGACGTCGCGGCCATTCCCGGCGTGCGCGCGCCGCAGTTCGACATCGGGCTGCGCGTGTGGCCGCACTGCGAGGTGTTCGCCATCCTCAAGCCCTCGCAGGCGCGCAACCGCCAGAAGAACCACGGACTGAGCGTGAGCGCGCCGTCCGCGCGCGACGGCCGGCTGCGCGAGGGCGACGCGGTGCGCGTGCAGGTGGTGGCGCCGCGCCACGAGAGCTACATCTGGGTCGACTACTACACCGCCGATGGCTCCGTGATGCACCTGAACACCGGGCCGGCCCCGACGCGGCTGCGCGCGGGCGAGTCGCTGGAACTCGGGTCCGACATTCCCTCGAGCTGGCTCGTGAGTCCGCCCTTCGGCAACGTGCTGATCACCGTGCTGTCGGCGCCGATGCCGTTCAGCGAAACCTCCGACCGACCGCCGTACGAGATGGCCTCGGCCTACCTGCTGCGCCTGCGCGAGGCGCTGGCCGCGAGCAAGAACAGCGAGCGGCTGATCGCCGACTTCATCTCCCTCGAAACCGTGGCGCGCTGACCTCGCCCTTCCCCACCATGTTCGACACGCTGTCACCCGTGCACCTCTTCTGGCCGCTGCTCGCGGCCTGCCTCGCCGGCCTGGCGCTGCTGTACGCCGCCGTGCGCGACGCCGGCCGCGGCGCGCGGCGACGGGGACTGCTGCGGCGCGTCGACGCCCTCGGCGCGCCCGCCGACCACGCCGCCGTCGACGCGCTGAAGGAGGCCATGGCGCAGGCGCGCACCTCGCTGCGGCAGGCGCCGCGCACGCGCGCGACGGCGCCGTGGTTCCTCTTCATCGGCGGTCCGGCCACCGGGCTGCCGGGGCTGCTCTCGGCGGCCCGTGCCGAGTGCGTGGCGCCGCCGCCGCACGAGGCACCCGGCACGCCCTGGTGGCGCTGGTGGACCACCGGCGCGCTGACGGCCATCGAGCTGCATCCCGACGCCATCGGCGACCAGGCCGGCACGGCGCCCGCGCGCGGGCTCTGGCTGCAGTCGCTGCTGGCGCTTGCCGAGCGACGCGAACGCCTGCCGCTGCACGGCGTGGTGGTGTGCGTGGCGGCCGGCGACCTGCTGTACGGCGACCCGGCCCTGCGCAAGCGCGCCACCGCGAACATGCGCCGCCTGCTCGACGAGGCCAGCGACACGCTGCGCCTGCAGCTGCCGGTCTACCTCGTCGTGACGGGCCTCGAAGGCCTGAAGGGCTACGCCACGCTGCGCGCCGCGCTGCCGCCCGAGGTGCTCGCGCAGGCACTCGGCCACCGCGTGGAGCACCCGTTCGCGGCGCACGCAGCGCGCGCCGCCGACCGGCTCGATGCGCTGTTCGATCCGCTCGTGGCGCAGCTGCACGGCCTGCGCATGGCCCTGCTGCGCGAGCAGCCGGGTCCCGCGGGGCGGCTCGCGCTGCATGGCTTCGTGGAGAGCGTGCGCACCTTGCAGCCGGCCTTGCGGCAAGTCGCGCAGGGGCTGTTCGAGGGGCACGGCAAAGGGGTGCGCGCGCCGCGCTGGCGCGGGCTGTACCTCACAGCGACGGCGTCGGAGAACGGCACGGGCGCCGCGTTCGTGAGCGACCTGTTCGGCCGCTTCCTGCCGGCGGACCAGCCGCTGGTGCGGCCGGGGCGCTTTGCGCCCACGGTGCCGGCGGAACTTCGCTGAGGTCGCCGTGCAGCTGGCGCTACTTGGCCGCAGCGTCGACGCGGATCTGGCGCGCGCCGAAGGTCACGTTGAGCACCTGCGCCTGGCCCGGGGTGACCGCGCGCACCTCGCGCCAGCGTGCGCGGTCGAGGTCGCGGAACGCGGCCATCACGCCGATCGCCTTGGCATCGGCCGGCAGCGTGAGGTCGAGCTTCTTGCTCTCGCCGGGGCGCAGCAGCATTTCTTCGCGCTGCACCAGCTCGGCGCCGAGCGTGGCCTGGTCTTTCTCGAACAGCGAGAAGAAGTCGGCGCCTTCGAAGGGCCCTGGCGTCTTGAGCGCGTAGACGCGCACCGTGAGCGGCGAGGCGCGGCCGCGCGCATCGGGGTTGGCGTCGGCGCCGGCCGTGAGCGTGATCGACACCGGCGTGACCACCGGTTTGCTCGCGCAGCCCGCCATCAGAAGACCCGCTGCAGCAAGGCCAAGGGCTGCGAGACGTCGCCGGGAAGGCCACGCCACGGAGTGCTCATAGGACGAATGGTGTGTACCCAGCGTGCGCATGCTATTCCCTTCGTTGCATTGACCGGTCCTGACGCATCTTTGATTATCACCAGCGAACTCGAACAGGCAACATGCTGACTCCCCAACTCGTCGACGCACTGCTCACGCCCATCGGCGAGGCCTCGCCTTGCGGGGACGACCTGGAGTACGACGCGGACTTCATGGCCCTCACGACGGCGGCGCAAGGCAAGGCCGAACAGCAGTTCGGCGACACCGTGATCCCCGCCGTCGAACCCGACTGGCGCGACGTGGCCGAACGCGCCGATGCGCAGCTGCGCCGCAGCAAGGACGTGCGCGCCGCCGTGCTGCTGCTGCGCGCCGCGACCCGCCTGCAGGGCGTGGCCGGCTTCACCGCGGGCCTGCAATTGCTCACCTCGCTGCTCGACACCTTCTGGGACGGCATACATCCAAAGCTGGATGCGGATGACGACAACGACCCCACGATGCGCCTGAACGCGCTCGCGCCGCTGAGCGACGACAGCATGGTGCCGCGCGACCTGTACGACGCCTCGGTGGGCAACGCGCCCGGCGTGGGCCCGATCCGCGTGCGCGACATCGCCATTGCGCACGGCGTGCTCAACGCCGTCGGCGGCGAAGCCTCGTATTCGCCCGCGCAGGTGCATGGCGGGCTCGAGGCCCTGCACGCCGCACACCCCGAACAGCTGCAGGCCGCCATCGGCCTGCCCGCGCTGCTCGACCGTCTGCAGAAGCTGCTGGGCGAGCGCACCGGCCGCACCGATGCGGTGGACCTCGGCACGCTGCGCACCGTGTCGCGCACGGTCGCCAAGGCCTGCACGGCGGCAGCCGGCGCACCGGAAGCCTCGGCCGACGAGGGTGCAGCCGAAGGCGGCGACGCCCCCTCCGGCAACGCGGCCCGCCCGGCCGCGCCGCGCGGCGAGATCCAGAACCGCCAGGACGCGGTGCAGATGCTCGACCGCGTCATCCGCTACCTCGAACAGGCCGAGCCCGGCAACCCCGCGCCGCTCCTGATCGAACGCGCCAAGAAGCTCATCGGCGTGAGCTTCCTGGACATCATGGCCAACCTCGCGCCCAACGCGATGGACACCATCGAGACCGTGACGGGCAAACGCCAGTCCGAATGACCGCCGCCGTTTCCACCCGTCCCCTTTCATTCCCGCAAGGAGCATCGCCATGGCCAAGAGCAGTCAGAAATTCATCGCACGCAACCGCGCGCCCCGGGTCCAGATCGAATACGACGTGGAGCTCTACGGCGCCGAGAAAAAGATCCAGCTGCCCTTCGTGATGGGCGTGCTGGCCGACCTGTCGGGCAAGCCCGCCGACCCGCTCGCACCCGTGGTCGACCGCAAGTTCCTCGAGTTCGACGTCGACAACTTCGACGCCCGCATGAAGGCCATGAAGCCGCGCGCCGCCTTCGCGGTGGAGAACTCGCTCACCGGCGAGGGCGACCTGAAGGTCGAGCTCACCTTCGACAGCATGGACGACTTCTCGCCCGCCGCCGTGGCCCGCAAGGTGGGCGCGCTGAACAAGCTGCTCGAAGCGCGCACGCAGCTGTCGAACCTCGTGACCTACATGGACGGCAAGGGCGGCGCCGAAGACCTGCTGGCCAAGGTGCTCGAAGACCCGGCCCTGCTGCAGACGCTGGCCGCCAGCAAGAAGCCCGGGGACGGCGAAGCCGCCGCCTGAGCCTCACCCAGCCCCGATTCCTGACAGACACACACCGGTACACGAGGAGAAACCATCATGGCCGACGCACTCGAGCAGAGCGCACTGAAAGACGTTGCGTACGCGGGAAGCGACTTTTCGTCGCTGCTGCAGAAAGAATTCAAACCGCGCAGCGACGAAGCCAAGAGCGCCGTCGAAGCCGCCGTGCTCACGCTGGCGCAGCAGGCGCTGAGCAACAGCACCGTCATCGGCAAGGACGTGACCAAGTCGATCCAGGCCATGATCGCCGCGATCGACGCCAAGCTCACCGACCAGGTGAACAAGATCATCCACCACCCCGACTACCAGAAGCTCGAGAGTGCGTGGCGCGGCCTGCACTACATGGTGAACAACACCGAGACCGACGAGAACCTGAAGATCCGGGTGATGGACATCTCCAAGCAGGAGCTGGCCAAGAACCTCAAGAAGTTCAAGGGCGCGGCCTGGGACCAGAGCCCGATGTTCAAGAAGATCTACGAGGAAGAGTACGGCCAGTTCGGCGGCGAGCCCTTCGGCGCGCTGGTGGGCGACTACCACTTCGACCAGAGCCCGCCCGACGTCGAGATGCTCGGCGAGATGGCCAAGATCGCCGCCTCGGCCCACGCGCCCTTCATCACGGGCGCGAGCCCCAACCTCATGCAGATGGAGTCGTGGCAGGAGCTGGCCAACCCGCGCGACCTGACCAAGATCTTCTCCACGCCCGAGTACGCCGGCTGGCGCAGCCTGCGCGAGTCGGACGACTCCAAGTACCTGGGCATGTGCATGCCGCGCTTCCTGGCACGCACGCCCTACGGCGCCAACACCAACCCGGTGGAAGAGTTCGACTTCGAGGAAGACACCGCCGGCGCCGACCACAGCAAATACGCCTGGGCCAACGCCGCCTATGCGATGGCGACCAACATCAACCGCTCGTACAAGCTGTACGGCTGGGGTTCGCGCATCCGCGGCATCGAGTCGGGCGGCGCGGTGGAAAACCTGCCGCTGCACACCTTCCCCAGCGACGACGGCGGCGTGGACCAGAAGTGCCCCACCGAGATCGCCATCAGCGACCGGCGCGAGGCCGAGCTCTCGAAGGCCGGCCTGCTGTCGATGATCCACCGCAAGAACTCCGACTTCGCCGCCTTCATCGGCGCGCAGTCGCTGAACAAGCCGGCCGAGTACGACGACCCCGACGCCACGGCCAACGCCAACCTGGCGGCGCGCCTGCCTTACCTCTTTGCCTGCAACCGCTTTGCGCACTACCTGAAGTGCATCGTGCGCGACAAGGTCGGCAGCTTCAAGGAGCGCGAGGACATGCAGCGCTGGCTCAACAAATGGATCATGAACTACGTGGACGGCGACCCCGCCAACTCCTCGGAAACCACCAAGGCCCAGAAGCCGCTGGCCGCCGCCGAGGTGATCGTGGAAGAAGTCGAGGGCAACCCGGGCTACTACACGTCCAAGTTCTTCCTGCGCCCGCACTACCAGCTCGAAGGCCTCACGGTCTCGCTGCGGCTGGTGTCCAAGCTGCCGACGGCCAAGGGCGCCGGTTGAAAAAAATCTGCGGATTCTTCTTGAATTTCCGGTTCCGTTTCGTTCTATGAGTAGCTGCCGGGCATCGGAACTTTTCTCCCACCGCCGGCAGCCATTTTTTTCGTTTCGATCATCAACCGCCCGAATGCAATCGGGTTCCAAGGAGTAGGAACATGTCATCTGACTTTCACATCAAGCTCGACGGCGTCAAGGGCGAGTCTTCTCACAAGGACCACAAGGACGAGATCGAGATTTCGTCGTGGTCCTGGAACGTGAGCAACGCATCGGGCGCGGGATCGGGCGGCGGTTCGGGCAAGGGCAAGGCCACGCCGGGTGAATTCAATTTCACGCACACCTACGACAAGGCATCCCCCGTGCTCGCCAAGAACTGCGTGAGCGGCAAGCACTTCAAGGACATGGTCATGACCTGCCGCAAGTCGGGCGAAGGCCAGCAGGAGTACCTGAAGGTCACGCTCAAGGAAGTCTTCATCTCCAGCGTGGGCCCCGGCGGCGCACAGGGCGGCGACGTGCACGAGCAGGTGTCCTGCAGCTTCAAGGACATCGAGTTCGCCTACAAGGGCCAGGACGAAAAGGGCGCCGGCGGCGGCGAGGTGAAGTTCGGCTGGAACGTGGCCACCACCGAAACCCGCTGACGGGCGACGGACCCGCCAGCCCCGTCCGCCCCTGGCACCCCACGGTGCCGGGGCCGGTCCCTGCCCGTGTCCTCACCGGAGCAATGCCATGGCATTCAGCACCACACTCATCGGTACCAGCGGCAAGCTGCACACGACCTACAACTCCGATTGGTCGGTCGGACGGATCGGCTCCAACACGCGTGAAGACGTGATGCTGGTGCAGGCCCTGTTCAAGATCTTCTACTACGAGCTGCTCGGCTTCAACCACGACTTCGACCCGCCCCCCGGCGCGACCGAGGTGATCGTGGTGGACGGCTATTACGGGCCGGTCACGCAGAAGCACATCACGCACTTCCAGGAACAGGCGATCGCACGCGGGCGCAAGGTCCTGCCGGACGGCATCTTCGATCCGTTCCGCGAGCCCGGTGCGTCCAGCACGATCAGCAAGACGCGCTACGCGCTCGACCTGCTGAACAACGGCTGTGCCAACAGCTGCGAAGAGCAGAACATCGACAACTACAGCAACCTGCCGAACCGGGAAGACATGCCCGCGTTGCTGCGCAGCGCGCTGAAGAAAGTCAAGAAGAAGGCCAGCAAGTACAGCTGAACAGCCTCAGCGGCCCCAAGCAAAACGCCCATCCATCGGATGGGCGTTTGGCTTGAAGGATGGCGCCACGCTCAGGGGTCTGTCGACGCGACGTTCTCGGGCAGCAGCCGCGTCATGTCGTCGTCGGCGTCCTCGATCACCCACAGCGTGAGCGCCGTGTAGTTGTCGTGGCCCGGCTTGGCGTTGGCCTTGATCTGCGCGTCGAGCAGCTCGGTCCACTGGCTGGGCGTGCGCGAGGCGTGCAGCGTGTCGACCAGGCACTCGTCGCCCAGCGGCTCCCACACGCCGTCGCTGCACAAGAGCAGCACGTCGCCGGGCAAGAGGCGCATGCGGTCGGACACCGCGATGTCGGGCGCCTCCTCGATCGAGCCCAGTGCCGACAGCAGCATGTTGCGCTGCGGATGCAGGCGCGCGCCCTCCTCGTCGAGCATGCCGCCCGCCACCATCTGCTGCACCAGGCTGTGGTCGGTGGTGCGCGCCACGATGGCGCCGCCGCGGAACAGGTAGGCGCGGCTGTCGCCGCTGTGCACCCAGGCCAGCACCTCGCGCTCCAGGTCGATCACCGCGAACACCACCGTGGAGCGCATGCCGGCGAGCTTGCCGCCTTCGGCCTGGCGCGCCACCACGTCCAGGTTGGCGCGCTCGATCAGCGCGCGCAGCGCGGCCTCGTCCAGCGAGGGCGCCCCCGAGAAGCCGCCGAGCACGCTGGCGCGCACCGTGGCCGCCGCCACGTCGCCGCCGCCGTGACCGCCCGCGCCGTCGGCCACCAGGCAGGCGACGTAGCGCTCGTCGTGCCAGTGGCCGTGCACGTCCTCGTTGTAGGTGCGCCCGCCCTGCCGGGAGAGCGTGACGATTTCGATTTCCAAGCGGGGTGCCTCGCGAGTGCTGGGGGTTGTTCTGGTTGTCTTCTCAGGTGTCGGACTTCAGGCGCGCCATCTGCTCTTCGTAGGCCGCGAGGAAGGCCTTGCCGAAGAGGCTGTGGAAGTCGTCCTCGGCCTCGCTCGCGATGCCGCCGTACAGCGCCACGAACTGGTCCCAGAGCTTGGCCTTGCGGTTGGCGGCAAAGAGCGCGTCGAGCGCTGTCTTCGCGCTGATCTTCTTCTCGAGCTCGGCCGGCTCGAAGCGCCCGATGACATGGGCCAGCGCCGCGCGCATGCCCACCATCACGCCGAACTGGTGCGCGCGCAGGTCGTCGAAGGCGTCGCGCATCGCGGCCTCGGGCGGCATGAAGCCGCGCACGCCGGGCCCCAGCAGGTGCGCCAGCGCGACCTCGACGGTGGGCGAGAACTTGAGCGGGTTGTTGGCCTGCGACGCGATCATCGTGACCTCGGCGCGCACCTCGCGCTTGAACTCCTGGCGCGTGAGCAGCAACTGCAGCGTGCCCTCGGTGGCGGTGCGCAGCATCGACCCGATGCGCTCCATGAGGCCGGGCGTGAGCATTTCGGGCGGCTGGTGCGTGCTCGCCAGGCCGCGCAGGAAGGCGGCGAGCAGTTCGTCGTCGGAGGCGGTGCGCGTGGACGTGGCTGCTGGTGCCGGCGGCGCGACATACACGGGCGGCGGTGGTGGCGGAGGGGGCGGCGGCTCGGCGACGCGGCCGGCGTTCTCGGGCCCGCTGATGCGGATCGGCTGGCCGGTCACGTCGTCGAACTTCCCGAGCGGGGCCACGGGCGCAGGCGCAGGAGGAGGAGGCGGCGGTGGCGGCGTGATGGCCTTCGGCGGCTCGAAGCCGAACTGGTCGATCGGCAAATGATCGGAGCGCGGCACCGGCGTGGCGGGCGCCGCGCGCTGCAACGCGGCCAGCGGGTCGGCGTCCGACGCGGTGTTGGGCTGCAGCAGCGGATCGGCCAGCGGCGACAGCGCGAGCGGATCACCGCCGATGCCGCCGGCGCCCGGCGAACCACCGAACAGGTCGTCGATGCTCGCGGCCTTGCCGTGCGCGGGCGGCGCGCCGAGATCGGAAAAATCGTCGAGCGCGCCGAGCCCGGCAGAGGGAGCGGCCGACGGCGTGGGGCCCAGCAGATTCGCGAACGGGTCGACCTGGTCGGCCTGCGCATTGCGCGAGCCGCTGGCCATCGGGTCGGGAAAGAGCAGCGACTCGGCGGGCGCGGCGGCGGCACGGGCTGCAGCAGGCGCCGGCGCGGGCGCGGGCGGCGATCCCAGTCCCGCGAGCAGGTCGGCGAACGGATCGTCGCTGCTGGCGGCGGGCGCGGCGGCCGGCGCCGACATCACGGTGTTGGGGATGACCGGCGCGCGTGGCGCCGCCGCAGCGGCCATCACGCGCACCGAGAGTTCGAAGCTGCCGATGACAAGGCGCGCACCGTCGGTCAGCGCCGCTTCCTTGCCCGCGCCCAGCGACACGCCATTGCATTGCATCGCGTTGCTGCCGCGATCGACGATGAAGTACTGCCCGTCGCGGCACAGCACCTGCGCGTGCACGCGCGAGACGGTGCGGTCGGGGTCGTCGAGCACGAGCGCGTTGGTGTCGGCGCGGCCGATGGTGCCGCCGCCGGGTCCGAAGTCCGCGGCGATGGACGGTCCGGCCGGCATGCCTTGCCGGGTGATGACAGCGATATGGATCATGAATCGGCCCCCGATGGCGGCTGCGCCCGTGCAATCTCGCAAGGAGTATTCATTCCGTGGGGCCGGTTGGCAATCTCGCCTTAAGAGGTATGCCGCATGCGCGCCTTCGCGGCCTCACGGCGCCAGCAGCAGCACGAGCGACTGGCTCGGCACCGCGCGCACGCCCGGGCAGTTGGTGCTGTTCTGCAGCGAGTTGCTGGTCAGGCGCGTGGCGGGCATGCCCTGGAAGAGCACGGTGAACGCGCCCGTGAGATGGCGGCACGGCCCCATCACGGTGCCGGAGGCCACGCCCAGCAGCACCCCGGGGTTGTCGCCGTTGCTCATCGGGATCGTGGTGCCCAGGTTGTGCGCCGGGCCGCCCATGATGAGGATCGTGGGGCAGTTGGGAATGGCCATCGCGCCCATCGCGATGTTCGGGTACGGAATGGGCAGCGGCGACGGCGCGGCCGGCGTCATGCAGACGTCGGGGAAGGCCATGTCGGTGCCCATGAGCTGGCAGTTGGCGAACATGGGACGTCTCCTCAACCGAAGTGGATCTGCGCGCCGCGCGTCTTGACCAGCTTGCCGCCGTTGACCATCACATGCTCGGCCTTGAGCTGCATCAGCTGCTGCGCCTCGTGGTCGATGTGCATGGCCTGCACGCGGTCGGTGCCCTGCGTGGTGCGCAGGTAGTGGCGGCTGAAGTGGGTGACGCGGTCCATCACGCTCGAGAGCACCGAACCGACGAACTTGATGGTGCCCGCGCACAGCCGGAACTGCCGCGCGGCCACCTCCACCTCGTCGGCCACCAGGTGGGTGCGACGCCCGCGCAGCTCGAGCTGGTCGGCATCGAGCTGCAGCCGCGCGGCCTCCAGGTGCAGGGCGCCGTCGCACCGCAGCACGGCCGGCTGCGCCGCGTCGCGCTGCAGCACCGCCAGCACCCACAGCTCCGACGGGCCGGTGCGCAGGCAGGCCACGGTGTCGCCGACGGCCGGCACCAGCAGGCAGCTGGCCGCACGCCGCGCCTGCACCTCGCCCCGCAGGCCGACGCGCACACGCACGGTGGCATCAGGCCCGACGGCGGTGACGAGGCCGCCCTGGCAGGCGCCGGCGATGGCGACGGTGGGGTCGACCGCCGGCGCGCAGACCGGTTGGCTCTGGCTGTGCAGGCTGCGCTGGCTGGGGCTTCTGCCGGGGGTTCGGGTCTTGCTCATGGGGCTCTCCAGGATGTGCGGATGGGGTCAGGCGGCGACGGCGCGCCAGCGCTCGGCCTCGGCGCGCTGCGGGTCTTGCGTCAGCGCGCGGGCGTGGTCGTCGATGCGCGCGCCTTCGGTGAGCGCGCCGTGCAGCTGGGCGCGCAGCAGCGAGGCGCCCTCCATGTCGCAGCCGCGCAGGTCGGCGTGGCTGAGGTCGGCGTGGTCGAGCACCGCGTTCTGCCACTGCGCGCGTGCCATGCGCGCACCGGCGAAATGCACCTGGTGTAGGCGGGCGCGTGCGAACACGCTGCCTTCGAGCAACGCGCCGGTGAACAGCGCCTGCGTGAGGTCGGCGCCCGAGAAATCGACGCCGGCCGCCTGCGCCTCGCAGAAGATGGCGCGCGGCGCCTGCACGCCGGCCAGCCGCGCACCGCCCAGCAGCGCGCCCTGGAAGCTGCACTGCGGCAGGCGGGCGTCGGTGAAGTCGGCGCCCTGCAGGTCGACCCCGGCGAACTGGCAGCCGCGCAGCGACTGGCCGCGAAAGTCCTGCCCCGCCAGCGGGGTCTTGACGAACACCGTGCGCTCGAAATTGCCGCCGCTCCAGTTCAGGTGACGCACGTCGCATTCCATCAGCGTCGCCTGGCGCCAGTTGACGCGCTCCGCGCTGGCATCGAACAGGCTGCACTGGTTGAAGGTGGCGTTGTCCAGGCTCGCGTCCTGCAGGCCGGCGTGGGCGAACTTGCTGCGGTTGGCCACGAGCATGGACGCATCGGCACCGGCCAGCCGCGCGTGCGACACCTCGCACTCGTTCAGGGTGGCGGCATGCAGCCGCGCCTCGCCCAGGTCGGCGTGCGTGAGCTGGCACTGGTTGAAGGTGGCCCGCCGCAGATCGGCCGTGCCCAGCAGCGTGCCGCGCAGGTCGCACTGGTCGAACACCGCCTCGTGCAGGTCGGCGCCGCGCAGGTCGGCCCGGCGCAGGTCGACCTTGCTGAACAGCGCGCCGGCCAGCGCGGCGCGCGCAAAGTGGCCGCCCTGCAGATCCAGCGACTCGATGGGCTCGCCGATGGCGGCGGCCATGGCCAGGACTTCGGGCGTCATGGCACGGGCTGCGCCTGCTCGGCGGCGCTCAGCCGCGGCCAGGTGCGGGTGCGTGTGAGCAGCGCGTCGTCCAGCCGCACGTCGCCGTCCAGGCGCACGCGCGACAGGTCGGCCTGGAACAGGTTGCTGCGCCGCAGGTCGGCGCCGCGCAGGTCGGCGTGCTGGAGCATGGCGTCGCGCAGGTCGGCGCCGGACATCCGCGCCCCGCGCAGCACGGCCTTGCGCAGCAGCGCACCGCGCGCCGAGGCCAGGCGCCAGTCGCTGCCGGGCATGCGCGCGCCGGTGAAGTTGGCGCCGTCGGCCACGGCGCCGGCAAAGCTGGCGTCGGCCATCGCCACGCCGCCAAAGTTGGCATGCGCGAGGTCGGCATGGCCGAGGTCCGCGCCCGTCATGTCGCACGCGGGCGTGACGACCACGCCGGCGGCGCGCGCCTGCGTCCAGCGCGCGCCCTGCAATTGGCAGTCGACAAAGTTGGCGCCCGCGAGGTCGGCGCCGCGCAGATCGACACCGCGCAGGTCGCACTCGACGAAGCTGGCGCCGGCCAGCGTCGCGCCCGTGAAGACGACGGTGCGCAGGTCCGCGCGATAGAACACCTGCCCGCCGGCCTGCGCCTCGCTCCAGTCGCAACGGCCCCAGGCCGCGTCCAGCAACGAGGTGCCGCCCAGCTGCGCGCGCGCGCCGCGTGCGCCTTCCAGCTGGCAGCGCTCGAGCACGGCGGTGCGCAGGTCGGCGTCGTCCAGCACGCAGCCGTCCAGGCGGCTCGCGCCCAGGTTGGCACCCTCGAAGTTGGCGCCGATGGCGATGGCGCCGCTCAGCTCGGCATGCGCCAGCACCGCATATGAAAAGTTGGCGCCCGAGAGGTTCGCCTGGCGCAGGTCGGCGCTTTCGAGCCAGGCGCCGGTGAAGTCCGCGCCGCGCAGGTCCAGCCCGTGCAGGTCGGCGCCGGTGAGGTCCATGCCGCGGAAGGCGCGAAAGCCCGATGCCGCCGCCCGCCGGATCTCGTCGCGCAACGCCGCGGCCGCATCGGGCGCCATGCGATCGACCGGCGGCTGCTGGTGCGCCGCCTGCAGGTAGCCCAGCGAGTCGGCGCCCTCTTTCTGCAGCAGCGGGCCGTAGACCACCTCGGGCCGGAAGTCGCGTTTCTCGTGCCGCGCGGTCTGTTCGAGCTGCTTCAGGTCCTGCTCGGCGCGGTAGGTGGGCGGTCCGCGGTGCTGCAACTGCGCCAGGTCGACGCCGCGCTCGCGCGCCATCGCGATGGCCTGCTCCATGTGCGCGAGCACGTCGTTGAGTGCATGCAGCTGCTGCAACTCGGAGGCTTCGATCTGCCGCTGCAGCACCTCGGCCAGCTCGTCGGGCTTGGGCACGGGCTCGCGCGGCGGCATCGTCACGCCCAGCGCGTCGGGGTCCTTGCCGAGCCCGCGCAGCTGTTCGCGGGCCATGGCCACATCGAGTTCGGCGCGCCGGTACTGGGCCTGCGCCTGCACGCCGTCGCTGGCGAAGGGCGCGCGCGCGGCCTCGGCATGCGGATCGGTGATGTCCAGGCCCTCGGGCAGCAGGTCGCTGTCGCGCAGGCTGTGGACCAGGCCCAGGCGCGGATCGGCGCGCTGCGCGATCACGTGCAGGTAGTGCGCATCGGGGCGCGGCGCCTCGGTGATGCGCTCCACGCCGCAGGTCATGCCGCGGATGTCGCTGCCGTCGTCGCTGGCCATCTCCGCCAGGCCGTGGAAGACCAGCACCAGCCGCTGCGCATGCGGAAAGCACCACACGGTGGTCAGGCGCATCGGCACTTCGCGCAGCGCGTCGTCCTGCCCCGCGCCCATCGCGTAGGCGGCGAACACGCGCGCGCGCAGGCCGGGCAGGCGCCCGGTGAGCGTGGGGTGCTCGGGATGCAGGTGGACGAACTCGAGTTCTTCGTCGCCGCGCAGCGGTTCGGCAAACCACTGGTCGGCGGGGGCCACGTTGAAGAAGCGCCAGTCGGTGTCGGGCGCAAAGCCGGGCGCGTGCTCGCGCATGTACTCCGGTCCGTAGGTGCCGCGCCAGGCGGCACGCGCCGGGTGCATCGGATCGAGGCGGCCGAAGCCGGCCGGCTCCGCCACCTGGTCGGGATGGTGCAGCGGTGCGTGCGGCCATTCCACATTGGGCAGCGGGCGCACGCCCTGCACGGCGGCCCGGCCGATGCCTGCAGGGTTGGCCGCGAAATCGGCACCGCCGTAGGCGCGCTCCCAGCCGATCGGCATCTGCGTGTAGGGCTGCGGCGCGCTGGCGCGTTCGCCCTCCCAGTGCCGGTCGCCCATCACCACCAGCGTCTTGCTCACCGGCCCCACGCGCACGCGCACCGCGCAGCCGGTGGCCGGTGCCGACGGCGGGCAGGCCCGGCCGTGCACCAGGAATTCGGCGGTGAGCTTGGCCACGCCTTCGTCGACCAGGGGCTCCGCCATTTCTTCGGCCAGAAAGTCCCACATCGACTGCTCGCCCCACAGCCGGCCGTGCGCGCCCTGTTCCAGCGGCACATGCAGCAGCGCGCTGATGCACAGCGCGCGCCGGCCCCGGTATTCGATCGGGCGGGTGGACAGGCCCAGGGCCTGCGGCTTGTTGATCTGCATCGCGTGCGGTCCGGCCCGTCAGGGCGTGCCCGACCCGCCGGAGCTGTTGGGGTCTTGCGAGCTGGTGGGTCCGGGCGTGCTCTGGGGCCCGTCCGCCGCCGGCGGCTGGTTCGAGCTGGCGGGCTCGCTGGGCCCGGACGGTTGGCTCGAACTGGCAGGCTCGCTGGTGGGCCCTGCCGGTTGACTCGAACTGGCGGGTTCGCTCGGCCCCGCCGGCTGGCTCGAACTGGCGGGCTCGCCGGTGCCGGCCGGTGCCGTCTGCGCCGGCGAGGGCTGAGGGGTCGGCTGGGGCGCGGGCACCGAGCCGTCCTCGGCCGGCTTGAGCGCATCGGCCTGGTCCTCGGCACCGCTGCCCATCGCGCGGCCCATCGCGCCGATCGGACCGCCCACCACGGCGCCCGCGACACCCAGCACCGGCGACGCGATGATCGCGAACGGCCCGGTCACCAGGCCCAGCGCTGCGCCGGTACCCGCACCGATCGCCGTGTCGGTGCCGTAGTGCGATCCCGCCAGCGCCTCGCCCTGCGCCTTGCGATCGCGTGCCAGCCCGGCCATGTCCTGCAGGCGCTTCTGCAGGCCGGGAATGCGGCCGACGTCCGGGTCCTTGGCCGCCTCCTCGAGCTGCTTGGCCGCGTTCTCGTACTGGGTGAAGGTGGCCTCCACGTCGCGCGCACCCAGGAACAGCCCGCGGATCGCGCCCACCGCCGAGAAGAGCGCGGCCACGCGGTTCAGCGGCGGCGGTCCACCGCCCCCGCCCCCGCCGCCGCCGGCCTTGAAGATGTGGATCGGCGCCTCGCGCAGGCTGCCGAGCTTGCGCTCGATGCCCATCGAGGCCACCGTCTCGAGCTTGAGCGCGATGGTGTTCTCGATCTGCATGCCCATGAAGTTGGCCACCGCCAGCCCCACGGCGTTGTCCATGCTCATGCCCAGGAAGGTGGAACGCGCCGCGCCCAGGTTCGCCTCGCTGTTGGTGCCGATGTAACCGCTGCTGTTGGCGCCGAGCACCGTGGTGTTGGAGCCCAGCGAGGTCTGGTTGATGTCGCCGATGGCCATCAGGTTGATGTGCGTGTTGCTCACCAGGCTGTACTGCATGAAGTTGGCCTGGAACGGCGCCACGCCGGCGTCCATCTTCATCGAGTTGCCGCCGGTCACCTTGAACTCGATGTGGCCGGCCTCGAAGGTCATGCGCGACGCCTTGTGCGCCATGTTGCCGGCGATGGTCACCGTCTGGTTGCCGCCCACGGTGCGGCTTTCGTTGGAGGCCGTGAAGTCGGTGCGCGCGGACTTGGTCTCGATGCGGTGGTCGCCCTTGACCACCAGCGCGTGCGCGCCGTCCACGTTGGTGGTCTGGTTGGCCACCACGTGCACGTCCTGGCTGGCGCCGACGGTGATCTTCTGCGCCACCTTGACGCTCTTGGTCTCGTTGTTGGTGACGTTGACCGTGCGGTTGCGCTGCACGCTCACGGTCTGGTCGCGGTCGACCTTGAGCGACTGGTCGCGGCCCACGCTGCCCGAGTCGTCGCGCTCCACGCTGCGGCTCATGTCGAGTTCGGCGTGGATGTTGATGTTCTCGGACCCCTTCTTGTCCTCGAACATGATCTCGTTGTAGTTGTTCACGCCGCCGCCCGGCGTGGACCGGGTCCGGAAGCCGCTCTGCGTGGGCGACTTGTAGGGAATGGGCTGGTCGTCGTTGTAGACGCGGCCCACGATCACCGGCCGGTCGGGGTCGCCGTTGAGGAAGTCGACGATCACCTCCTGGCCGATGCGCGGCGCGAAGTAGCCGCCCCAGCCCTTGCCGCCCCAGGGCTGCGACACGCGCACCCAGCAGGTCGACTTCTCATTGCTGTCGTCGTAGCGGTCCCAGTGAAAGTGCACCTTCACGCGGCCGTGGTCGTCCACGTGCAGCTCGTCGCCCTTGGGGCCGACCACGATCGCCGTCTGCGGGCCGGGCATGGTCACGCGCGGCGTGAGGCGCGGCGCGCGGAACGGGCGGTCGACCGGCATCACGGTGAGCAGGAAGAGGCTGCTGCCGGTCTGCGCGGCGGCCAGCGCGGGCGTGGCGGCGATGAGTTCTTCCAGCACCGGCAGCGTGTCGGCGTTCACGGCGTCGTCGCGCAGCACCTCGGCCAGCGCGCGCTGCACGGGCTGGGCCGGCGCGCTGGCGCTCACGCCTTCGTAGCCGCGGTGGCTGGCGATGAAGGTGCAGGCGGCGATCACGTAGTCGCCGTTGCGCGTGCCGTCGGGGTCGTCCTCGAACTTGAAGCTGCGCCCGGCCGCGACGTCGGGCCACGGCGTGAGCGCCCAGTGGCGGTCGCGGCGCGCGTTGAGTTCGTCGCCGCGCAGCTTGGCGCGCGTCTCGGCGTCGTCGCCGCTGAAGTAGCCGCCGGGGAACTCGAACATCTCGAACTCAGCGAGCTCGTGCTGGTCGGAGCTGTCGATGTCGGCGCCCAGCTTCTTCTTGATGGCCTTGAAGTCGCTGTCGCGCGACGAATGCTTGCCGGTGTCGAACTGCCGCGCGCTGACCCAGCGCGAGATCTCGTTGAAGCGCGGCTCGGCCGCGTTGACGGCCATGTGGCGCAGCGTGTCGGTCGCGGGCAGCTTGTCGTGCGCCATGTCGCTGGCGTCCGACAGGTGCATGGTGCCGGGCGCGTCGTGCGCGTCGAACCAGTAGTAGATGCCTTCGTCCTCCAGCAGGCGCGACAGGAACTGGTAGTCGCTCTCCTGGTGCTGCACGCAGTAGCGGCGCGGGTTGTGCGTGCCGATGACGTTGGTGGCCTTGGTCTTCTTGAAGCGCTTGATCGGGCTGTCCTCGAACACCGCGTCGAGCACCTCGAGCACCTTCTTTTCCTGGTGGATGCGCGAGTTGGCGCGCTTGGTGAGCAGCCAGAACCACGAGCGCAGCGCGATGCGGTACTCGTAGTGCCGCCCGATGTGGCCCGCGCGCACGAAGCGCACCGCGTGGCCCTGGCAATGCCGCTCGTGCGCGCCGCCGTCGGCGTCCTTGAACTCGATGACGACGTCGAAGGCGTGGCCCAGGATGTCCTTGGCGGCGAGGTCCTTGTTCCTGGACAGCACGGTGAGCTCGTAGGCCGCGGGGCGCGCCAGCGCCTCGTGCCCGACGATGCGCCAGAACATCAGGTCGTCCTTGGCGGGCGAATCGCTCTCGATGCGGAACTCGTGGTCGGCCATCTTGGGTCTCTCGGAAGTGGGGCGTCGCGCTGCAGGGGGCTCAGTCGAACGCGTAGGTGAAGTCGGCGTCCTTCACGTCGAGCGCCACGCGGCGGATCTCGCCACCCGAGGCCAGGCGTTGCAGGTACTCGACCGAAATGGTGGGCAGCACGGTGTTGGTGAGGATCGCGTCGATCACGCGCCCGCCCGACTCCGGGTCCTGGCAGCGCGCGACCACCTGCTCGATCACCGCCTCGGTGTATTCGAAGGGCACGCCGTGGTTGGTCTCCACGCGCTTCTTGATGCGGCCCAGCTGCAGCCGCACGATCTTCTTCATCATCTCGGGCGACAGCGGGTAGTAGGGAATGGTGACGATGCGGCCCAAGAGCGCGGGCGGGAACACCTTCATGAGCGGCGCCTTCAGCGCATCGGCCAGCGCGTTCGAATCGGGCAGCAGCTCGGGGTCGCGGCACATGCTCATCACGAGCTCGCTGCCGGCGTTGGTGGTCAGCAGGATGATCGTGTTCTTGAAATCGATCATGCGGCCCTCGCCATCTTCCATCCAGCCCTTGTCGAAGACCTGGAAGAAGATCTCGTGCACGTCGGGGTGGGCCTTTTCCACTTCGTCGAGCAGCACCACGCTGTAGGGACGGCGGCGCACCGCCTCGGTCAGGATGCCGCCCTCGCCGTAGCCCACGTAGCCGGGCGGCGCGCCCTTGAGCGTGGAGACGGTGTGCGCCTCCTGGAACTCGCTCATGTTGATGGTGATGATGTTCTGCTCGCCGCCGTAAAGCGCCTCGGCCAGCGCCAGCGCGGTCTCGGTCTTGCCCACGCCCGAAGTGCCGCAGAGCATGAAGACGCCGATGGGCTTCTGCGGGTTGTCCAGCCGTGCGCGCGAGGTCTGGATGCGGCGCGCGATCATCTCCAGGCCGTGCTTCTGGCCGATGACGCGCTGGTTGAGCGTGTCGGCGAGCTTGAGCACCGCCTCCACTTCGTTCTTGACCATGCGGCCGACGGGAATGCCAGTCCAGTCAGCGACCACCGAGGCCACGGCCTGCTCGTCGACCGACGGCAGGATCAGCGGCGACTCGCCCTGCACCGCGTGGATCTTCGTCTGCAGTTCGTGCAGCTCGGCCAGCAGCGTGGCGCGGTCGGGGCCGGCCTCGGCGGCGGCTTCACCGGCCGCCGGTTCATCGACCGGCTTGTTGCCCGCGCGCAGCTTGCTGCGCAACTCGAGCAGGCGATCGACCAGCCCTTTCTCTTCCTGCCAGCGCGCATTCAGCGCTTCGAGCTGCACCTTCGATTCGGCCAGCAGCGTGGCCACCAGCGCAGCGCGCTTGGTCACGTCGATGCCGATGGCTTCTTCACGCCCGATGATCTCCTGCTCGACCGTGAGGCCTTCGATGCGGCGCATGCAGTCTTCGACTTCGGGCGGCGTTGCGTGCTGCGACACGGCCACGCGCGCGCAGGCCGTGTCGAGCAGGCTCACGGCCTTGTCGGGCAGCTGTCGCGCGGGAATGTAGCGGTGCGACAGCTTCACCGCCGCCTCGATGGCCTCGTCGAGCAGCTGCACGCGGTGGTGCTTCTCGAGCACGCTGGCGACGCCGCGCAGCATCAAGATCGCCTTGGTCTCGTCGGGCTCGGGCACCTGCACGACCTGGAAGCGCCGCGTGAGCGCCGGGTCTTTCTCGATGTATTTCTTGTACTCGGCCCAGGTGGTCGCGCCGATGGTGCGCAGGTTGCCGCGCGCCAGTGCCGGCTTGAGCAGGTTGGCCGCGTCGCCGGTACCGGCCGCACCGCCCGCGCCGACCAGCGTGTGGATCTCGTCGATGAACAGAATGATCGGCGTGGGCGAGCTCTGCACCTCGTCGATCACCTGGCGCAGGCGCTGCTCGAACTCGCCCTTCATGCTCGCACCGGCCTGCAGCAGGCCGATGTCGAGCGTGAGCAGCTTCACGTCTTTCAACTGCGGCGGCACGTCGCCGCGCGCCAGGCGCTGCGCGAAGCCTTCCACCACCGCGGTCTTGCCCACACCCGCCTCACCCGTCAGCAGCGGGTTGTTCTGGCGGCGGCGCATGAGGATGTCGACGATCTGGCGGATTTCCTCGTCCCGCCCGGTCACCGGATCCATCTCTCCCTTCTTGGCTTTCTCCGTGAGGTCGACAGCAAATTTCTTGAGGGCATCGCCCTTGCCCATGGCGGCCGGCGCCATGGCGCCCGAGTCTTCGCCGGGTGCGCCGCTGCCCATGCCGGTGCCGTCCTGGGCACGCATCTGCGCTTCGGGCGAGGCGTCGCAAATCTTGGGGAAGTTGTCGGCCAGGTCTTCGACCTTGATCTTCTCGAACTGCTTCGACAGGCCGAACAGCGGGTTGCGCAGGCTCTGCGTCTTGAGCATGCCCACCAGGATGTAGCCGGTGCGCACCTGCGCCTCGCCGAACTGCAGGGTGGCGTAGGTCCAGGCGCGCTCGATGGCGTTCTCGATGTGCGGCGAAAAATCGCTGATGGCGGTGGCGCCGCGCGGCAGGCGGTCGAGCGCGGCCGTCATGTCCTTCGCGATCACCGACACATCGAGGCCGTAGTGCTGGATCACGCGGTGCAGGTCGGAATCCTGCGCCTGCAGCAGCTGGGCGAACCAGTGCTCCAGCTCCACGTACGGGTTGCCGCGCATCTTGCAGAAGACGGTGGCGCCCTCGATGGCCTTGTAGGCCAGCGAGTTGAGTTTGCCGAAGAGGGCAGTGCGGCTGATTTCACTCATGGAGGACTCCGTATCTCTTCTGAACGAATGAAGATGGGTTTATTGAAAAGAGGCGGGCTGCTGCGGCAGGCGCGCCCTCGACGGCTGGCTGGCAATGCGCACGTCGGCCGCATCGCGCGTGCGCGGGCGTTCGCCGAGCCACGAGACCCAGCCCAGGCGCGGGCCGTTGCCCCGGGCCTGGCCCAGGCGCGTGGGTGGCACCTGTACTTTCTCGAGCACCAGCTGGGCGTCCCATTCGAGGGTGTCGCCGAGCAGCTGCTGCATCCAGCGCTGCAGCACGGGCTGCGCGTTGCCGATGGGAAGGAACATGCGGTACTGGTCGATCGTGAGCGGCCCCAGGTGCAGGCGCACGCGGTGCTGGCGGTCCCACGCGCGCGTGCCGAGCATCGCGCCCATGCCCATCGCGCGCGAACTCTCGCCCTGCCCCAGGCGCGTGACCTCGTCCGTGGGCACGCGCATCCAGTGGCCGACCCAGCGCTCCAGCTTCACCGGCACGCCGAAATAACTGCACAGCACCGACTCCACGCTTTCCGCGTTGTGCACGCGGCGCGCGAGCCAGCCCGAGAAATGCAGACGCGCGTCGTCGTGGATCTCGTCGCGGTCGATGCGCCCCGGCGTGCCGATGCCGACCAGCGCACCCACCTGCAGGCGGAAGCGGTCTTCGCCCGGCCGGTCGAGCGCCACGGCCGGCCGCGACTGCGCCCACGCGCGATAGAAGTGCAGCGAGAAGCGGTGCGAGAAGGTGTCGAGAAAAGCCAGCCAGGTCGGGTCGCCGTGGTTCAGGCTGCGCTCGCGGATGAAGTCGCTCAGGTGCACCGGCAGCGGGCCGTTGGGGCCGATGTAGCCGAAGAAGTGCTGGCGCAGGCGCGGCGGCGAATGCGCGGTGGCCGGCTCGAAGCGGCTGAAGCTGGCGGGCGCGAACGACAGCGAGGGCTCCTGCCCCACGCGCACCGGCTCGGCGCTGGGCAGCAGGGCGCGGCCCCAGCGCGGCGTGGTCCTGGCGACGGACTCGATGCGCCGCATCACGGCGAAGTAGTCGAAGTCCCACGGCTGCGCCGACCACCCGCGCAGCGCGTTGTCCACCCGCGTGCTCACAGAATCTGGCGTGTCCCGCACAGCGGCCTCCAGCGCATGGCTTCGCCCTTGCCCGCCACGCGCAGCACGGTCTCGACGAAGTGGTTCACCTCGACATGGCGCGCGAGAAACTGCGCCAGCACGGCACCGAACAGGAAGGCGCTGTGGCCGTGGAAGGCGTCCTTGTCGACTTCGAGCGTCACCTCGAGCCCGCGCCCGAAGGCGATCGGGCCCGCGAGCGGCAGGCGCCGCGCCACGGGCTTGCTCTTGACCGACAGCAGCCCGCGCACCTGGCCCTGGCGCATCTCGTCGGCATGCACGGCGTAGAGCATGAGCGTCTCGCGCAGCGCGGCGGCGCCCTGCTCCGGCGTGCTGTCGGACAGCGACAGGTAATTGAGCGCCAGGTGGTCGATGACGCGCCAGCCCAGCCCCTGGCTCACCACCGGCGACACCGGCCGCGACGGCCCGCGCACCATGCGCACGCGCTGCACGGGAAAGGAGTCGACGCAGTCGAAATCGTTGTCGCGCCCCAGCGGCATCAGAAGCGGCAGGTCGCGGTTGGTGCACAGCGCGGTCACGGCAAGCTGGCGCAGCGTGGCGGCATAGGGCGCCTGCTGCGGGTCGACGATCTGCATGTAGACCTCGGAGCCGATGTGGCTGCTGCGGTGGCCTTCGGTGCGCTGGCGCACCGAGAGCATGCGCGGCTCGCGCGTGGTCGTGAAGTAGGCCGGGTGGCTGTTGCGGCTGCCGTGGAAGGCCGAGTAGAACGGCCGGAACGGCTGCTCGGCCACCGCGGCGTCGGCCCCCGGCGCGCCGTGGCCGATGACCTCGGTGACGGTGTGCACCTCGAAGTCCTGCGGCCGCGTGCGGTCGGGCACCAGGTGGAACTGGCTCACGCCTTCGGTCACGGGCACGCGGTCGAGCCGCTTGGTGAACAGGTTGACGGCGGGCACGCAGTGCAGCTGCACGTTGTCGGCGCTCACCAGCTTCTCGAGCGCCGCATCGCCGCGCGAGAACAGCAGCACGATCTCCAGCTCGGTCACCGGCATCGTCGCGAGCAGCGCCTGCAGCCCGCCGATGCGCACGAACTGGAAGCGCTGCGGGAACGCGAAGTACTCCTGCAGCAGCCGAAAGCCCGAGAAGCCGGTGGCCGTGACGGGCAGCAGCGCCTCGTCGTCCCCGAAGCCGACCGCGCCGATGGCGCTGCCCGGCAGGCTGCGCACCGCGCCCTGCAAGGCGCCGCCGGCCGTGAGCGGGCGCACCCACACGCCCACGGACTGGCCGAGCGCGCATTCGTGCAGCTGCCACGCCACGTCTTCCGCGCCGCCGAAGTGCAGCACCAGCTCGTCGAGCGCGATCTGGCTGAAGTCCAGCCCCGCCGTGGCGCGCAGTGCGATGCGCAGGCCGCCGCGGATGGCGCGCGACTGCGGGTGGGTATTCAGCGGCAGGTCGGGCGCGTAGGTGAAGTACTGGGCGCGCTGCACCTCGATCGGCCAGATGCGCAACGCGGCGGCGGTGCGGAACTCGCAGTGCGTGTTCTGCCCCACGGCCTGGCGCGCGCGCAGGCCGGCGCCGCGCGGCAACGTGGGGCCGGCCGCGAGGTTGGCGTCTTCCGGGTCGGGCACGAACGACACCACCGTCATGGCCGGCGTCGGCGCCAGGAAGTGCGGGTAGACGATGTCGAGCAGGTGGCCCGTGAAGCGCGGGTATTCGGCATCGAGCTTCAGGCCCACGCGCGCCGAAAGGAAAGCCGTGGCCTCGATCAGCCGCTCCACGTACGGGTCGGCGACTTCCTGGCCCTCGATGCCCAGCCGGTGCGCGATCTTCGGGAACGCACGGGCGAACTCCGAGGCGCTTTCGCGGA
This sequence comes from Variovorax sp. GW531-E2, assembly GCF_059423125.1. Taxonomy (NCBI): domain Bacteria; kingdom Pseudomonadati; phylum Pseudomonadota; class Betaproteobacteria; order Burkholderiales; family Comamonadaceae; genus Variovorax; species Variovorax sp. GW531-E2. The sequence continues at coordinate 25,920 of NZ_JBWKXQ010000074.1, forward strand.
AGTAGCGCAGCTCCTGCTCGTACAGGCTCAGCAGCCGAGGGTCCATGTGGACTTACCTTGGGTTTTGCGCCATGTCCACGATCTCTATGCGGCCCTCTTCCAGATCGACGCGGCTTCGCATGAGGAACTCGAGCGGCACGGGCTGCGCCCACAGCATGCCGCGGATCTGCAGGCCGATGCTGTTGTGGGACTCCAGGGCCGGGCCTTCCATGACGAGTTCGACTTCGAGTGTGCGGGACAAAATGCGCGGCTCGAACTGCAGGATTGCGTTCTTCAAAGCCTGTTCCATGCTGACACGCTGCACCGACGAGGTGAACTGGCCAGACAGCATAGGCAATCCGTAGTTGATGACGGAGCGCGCGGCATTCGGGTGCTGCTTGTCGTCCATCGACAGGCCGTGCCCCGTGGCATTGAAGAGCCAGCCGAGGTCGCGCAGCACGGCCTGGCGCAGCGCCTGCTTGGTGAGCGTGCGCTTGTCGTCGCCCTCGCGCTTCTCGTCGGGCGCGTGGTCGACGAGGCGGTCCAGCAGCGAGGGCTGCAGCCGCTCCTGCGCGGTGAGTTCAGCCACCGCCGCTGCTTTCGCCGCCTTCGGCCGCATCAACAGCGGCGGGCGTGAAGAGGATCTCGCGCACATCCATCAGCGCGTACTCGCCGGCGTCGCTGCCGAGCACGCGCTGGCCGTAGCCGGCCCAGACCTCGGGGCGCAGCTCGCGCCACTCGGTCTTGCGCGCCAGCCGCAGCTCACCGTCGTCCTGCGCCTCGGTGCCTTCGTAGCGCGTGGGAATGAGGGCCAGCGTTTCGCCGCCGTTCTCGAACTGCAGGTGCGCGGGCATCCAGACGCAGTCGCGCAGGTCTTCGGGCGGCTCGATCTTGATGTGCGCAAGCCGCGCGTAGGGAATCCAGTAGTACTTGCCGTTGACGAAGGCCTCGAGCACCGGGCCCAGGCGCATGTCGGCGTCGGCCAGCCATTCGAAGGGCGCGCCGTCGATGGTGCCGGCGATGGCGGGCGCGCCGTCGAAGGCGCGCTGGCGCAGGTCTTCGGCCAGCCCGCTCTCGCCGCGGCCTTGCCGCAGCAGCGATTCGATGAGCAGTGCCAGCCATTCATCGGGCTGACCGAAGATCATCGGCGTGCGCGTGCCGGCGAACACGTCGGCGCGCAGGCCTTCGCAGCGCACGGCCTCGCCGTACACCTGCTTCATGGGCACGGCCAGCGCGTCGAGCTCGGCCGCGACGGTGAGCTGGTTGAGCGCGCGCTCCCACTGCCCGAGCACGCACAAGAGCTGCGCCATGAAGACGCGGTGCTTGGAGTCGGAGGGTTTGGCGCGCACGTCGTCGCTCAGGGCCTTGAGGGCAGCCACCGGGTCGGCGGCCTTGAGGAAGTCTGCAGCGGTCGTCGTCATGGCGGGGTGCTCCTGGAGGCGTTCGGGTTCAGGTTCCGGCTCACGTGCGGGTGAACTGGCATTCGCGCACCGCGCCGCGCGCGCCGCTGGTCTTCTGCGGGGCCGACTTGATCTTCACCGTGCGGTAGCTGATGGAGACCAGCTCCGAGGGCACGCCCCAGTGGCCGCCGGAGTTGAGCACCAGCCGGCAGATGCGCGCGTTCTCCAGCGAGATCTCGAAGGTGGCCTGCGCCTCGGGCGACTGCGGATCGCCGCCGGCCTTGTAGGCGCTGATGACCACCTTCAGGTCTTTTTCCTGCGCGCGCAGCAGGCTGGCGAGCGTGGCCGTGGCCGCGTCGCTGCGGCGCGCGACGACCAGGTTGTTGGGAACGACCTGGTTCTGCGCGGACGATTCGGGCACCTGCACCGACCAGTAGTAGCCGCCGATGTTCAGGCGCGCCTTGCCGTCGTCGAAGACGCGTTCGAGTTCGCCCTCGACGGGCGAGCCCTTGCTCTCGATCATCATGACCAGGTCGGTCTCGGCCGAGCCGGTGCCGATCAGTTCATAGAACTGCCGTGCGTCTTCGGGGCTCCAGGAGCCGTCTTCGAGAAATGCCATGTCAACCTCCGGATTCGGACAAAGAAAACTGGACCGGGACCACGCGCGCCCGCCTCATGGCCGCGCACCACCGTCTGGTGCGGCGGCGCTCCTGCGCAGCAAGGCCGCGAACACCTGGCGCTCGCCGCCGGCGGCCGGTGGCTGGCCGCCGCGCACGCGCACTTCCGACACGTCGGCCTGCGCCGCGGTGGCCACGCCGAACAGGCGCGGCGCGCTGTGGGGCGCGGCCGGTACCGCCATGACGAGCAGGCGCGCCTCGCCGGCCGCATCGAGCCAGGGCAGGTCGAAACGCTTGACCGCCGGCTGCTCGGGCGTGCCGCGCTTGAAGCGGTTGGTTTCGCCGGCCCCGTCGGGGTACACGGCCTGCAGCGCGCCGCGCGCGTCGATGCCGGTGATGACGAGGTCGAGCGAACGGCCGCTGGTGTTGCGCACGTTCAGGCGCACGCGCTCCCCCGTCCGCAATGCAGGCAGCACGCTCGCGGCCTCGGCGACGGGCACGCTGCGCAGCAGCCGGTCGGCGCTCCAGACTTCGAGCGCCGCATCGAAACCATCGAGCTGGCCGCCCCTGGCATGAGCCTGCAACTGCGCCAGCCACTTGAGCTGCGCCAGCGCCTGCAGGCGGCGGCGCAGCGCGGCCACGTCGGGCACCACGACGGTGGAGGCGGCGGTGCCGAACACGGGCGCAAGCGCTTCGAGGCGATGGCCCGCGGGGCCGAGGTCGGTCCAGCGCACGTCGGCGCTCGCGGGGTCGTCGGCCAGGCGGATCGCGGCCGGGTAGTCGAGGCTCAGGCCGGCGGGCAGCGGCTTGTCGGCGCGCACGCGCAGGGCCGTCGCGGCCGGCTCGGCGAGTGGCGTGACGCTCCAGAAGGCGCTGCCCGGCAGGTCTTTCAGCGCCGCGGGCACGGCGAGCCACGCGCCGCCAAGCTTGATCTGCGCGATGGTGGCCGGCGCGCGGCGCACGGTGCCGTCGTCGAGCGTGGCGAGCACGCGCACCTCCTGCTGCGGCGCCAGGCCGTCGAGCAAGCCGGCCTTGACGGCCAGGCTGTCGCCGCTGCGCTGCGCGCCCCACACCGGGCGCGTGGACGCGGGCGCGCCGCTGTTGGCGAACAGCGGCGCATCGAGGTTGCCCTCGGCCACGGGCGACGGCAGCTCGCGCGTGGGAAAGCGCTGCGCGAGTTCGTCGATGACCGGCGGGTACAGCGCGAGCACGCCGTCGAACAGGTCGCGCCAGGTGGCGGGCTTGCGCGCCAGCGACTCGACCACGGCCCAGGTCAGCAGGCCCTGCGGCCGGGCGCTGCGCGCCTTGCGCGGCAGGCGAAGCTCGGGCGTGATCTGGTGGCTCTCGGACGCGAACAGCGCCACGTAGCGGGCGCGCGGTACGGCGTCGGTCGCGGCCGGCGGAGCCAGGGACCGTGCGGGCGACGCACCGCCCATGAGCTGCGTCGTGCGCAGGCCGCGCCAGCGCACCTCGTCGTCGGCCGGGCCCTCGGCGGTCGCGGGTGCATCGCCCGTGCCGCGCGTCATGGAGTTGGCGGAGCAGGTGTCGAACACCGAGGCGACGAACACGTTCTTCGCGAGGAAGGCCTGGATCCAGGCGTCGAAGTCGACGTCGCGCAGGTCGCCGCTGAGCGCGGCATCGGCGCCGAGCGTGCCGCGCACGTCGCGCGCGAGAAAGTTCTCGGACAGGCCGTCGGGCTCCTGGTAGCGCTTGGCCACGTCGCGCAGGCGCGTGCCGTGGCCGGAGAAGTACAGCAGCACGAAGTCGCCGCTGGCCGACTGCGCGAGCAGCCGTGCCAGGGCCTCATGGATGGCCTGCGATTCGGGCAGCGCAGCGCCGGGCACGCCGTCGGCGAGCACGGCGATGTCGGGCGCGGTGAAGCCCTGCTTCAGCAAGGCGTCGCGCATGAGCATCACGTCGTTGCGCGGCGCCTGCAGCCACAGGGCCTGCGGCTGGTTGACGAGTTCGGAGACACCGACGAGCAGCGCGCGCTGCGCGGCCTGCGCGGCGACACCGCCCGCGCCCCACACCACCAGCGCGAGCAGGAACCGCAGGCTGCACGCGCGCAGGTTCATGGCGGCTCCGAGGCCGGTCCGGCCGACGCAACCAGCGGCGACGTCGCGAGCACCGACAAAGCACCGACCGGATCGGCCACGCGCAGGCGCCAGACGCCGTTCGGCCCCGGCCCGCCGACCACTTCGGCCGACATCGTGCGCAGCAGGCGATCGGCTTCGTCGACGCGCACGCCGTCCTTCCACCGCACGACCAGGTTGGCCTGCGCTGCGACCGGTGCCGTGGGCACCGAGCGGAAGCGCACATCGTCGTCTTCGGCGCTGCCGCGCCCGCCGATGAGCCCCACGTTCTGGATCACCGCGAACAACGCCACCGCCGCAAACGCCGGGCGCGCCCAGCCTTCGGCGCCGAACCAGCGGCGGATGCTGCCCCACCAGCCGTCCTCGGGCCGCGGCAGCGGCCGGGCGGGCGATGGCGGCGGCGCGGCGGGGGCCTCCTCCTGCGGTTGCGCCAGCGCGCGGCCGAGTTGCAGGCCGGCGTCGCGGTACAGCGCCTGGTAGTCGGTGCGCGGGTCCTGCGGGCCCAGCGGCGTGCCCGAGAGCACCGAGAACGCGCCGGCCACGCCGCGAAGCGCGATGCGCCCCGGCTCGGGCGCGATGTCGGGCGCCGCGTGCGCGGCCCATTCGTCGTGCACCGCGCGGATCGCGGCGAGCCGCGTGGCCGACACCTCGCCGAGCACGCGCGCGGCCAGCTGCGGGCTGGGTTCGAGCGTGAGCACGTTCCAGGCCTGGACCACGCCGAACATCGGCTCGAAGGGCTCGTCGTCGGGCTCCAGCAGCACGTCGAAGGGGCCGGCCCAGTCGGGCTCGCCCGCGGCCATCCAGCCTTGCCAGAGGTCGCCGTGGATGCAGCGGTCGAGCAGCACGCCGAGCAGGCGCCCGTCGTGCACCACGCTCACGAGGCGGCCCGGCGCCCAGCGCGCGGTGAAGGCGCGCCGGGCGACAGCCTCGCGGCGCCGGGCCAATTCGGTCAAAGGGAGCAGCAGGTCCGACACCACCGGCGTGCCCGCGCCCGCGCTGTTGCCGTGCGGCATCGCGACGGGTGCGGCGTCCGGCGCGGCATCGCCGGGCGGCGCGCCGGTTTCGAACGCATGGCGGATCACGCTGAGCGGGGGCCAGAGGTCGGTGGTCATGGCGTCTGTTCCTGAATGGCTATGTCTTCAGACATAAGACGCTTCAGCCCCGAGGATTTTGAAAACCTGCAGGATCGCCGCCATGTTGTCGGCCTCGATGGCGATGCCCAGGGTCTGGCCGATCCAGCTGCCGATGCGGGTCTGCGCATAGCCGGCGCCCAGCCCTTCGCGCTTGTGCACGAGACCCAGCCGGCCGGCGCGGTAGTGGTACGAGGCGATGGCGTGGCGCGAGGCCACGCCCGACAGCCCGCCCTCGGCCTCCTGCCCGAAACCTTCGCACAGCAGGATGCGCTCGGGCTCGGGCAGCCCGGCGATGAAGGCGCGCGCCGCCAGCTGCACGGCCTGCGCGCTGAGGCCATGCTCGGCCAGGCAGCCGTCGAGGTCTTCGCCCGGGCCGAGTTCGTCTTCGAGCTGGGCCTCGGTGATCTGGTCGCCGATGGAGACCTTGCGGCGAAACGAACTGGCGCGCGTGCAGTCGATGAGGTAGCGGCGGAAGTACGCGCACAGTGCGAAAGCGGTCGACGGCGCGCTGTGGCCGGCGCGCTCTTCCGACTCGTCGGGGTCGGCGTCGAGCCGCAGCACCTTCACGTAGATGAACTGCGCCACCAGCTCCTGCCGCCCCTCGCCCAGCACCTGCAGCTCGGGCGGGTTGCAGGCCACGAGCGCGTCGCCCACGATGCGGTACATGGTGCCCATGTCGTCCGAGGACAGCGTCTGCCGGCGCCGCCAGAGGCGGACGAGTTCAGAGCTTTCCGCGGACGAGAGGGTTTCCTGCATCACTGGCTCACCCCCAGGCTTGCCCACTTCGTGTGGCCTCCAACCCCCTTGCAGGGGGCAACACCTGCGGCCCGGCAAAGCCGGTTCCGCGGTGTTCCCCGAACGGGCCGCGCTGCGCGGGCCACGGGGTCGAGCGTAGGTCTTGGTGGGACATCAGTCGTCGACGCAGACGCCTTCCGTGGGCACCAGGCACTGCGGAAGATTGGCGCCGACCGGGCCGCCGCGCGTGCGGATCGCTCCCGACACCGCCGCCTGCGCCACGGCGAGGCCGCGCGGCAACAAGATCCAAAGCTGGCCGCGCTCCTTCATGCGGCGCGCGTTGGTCGCGGCCTGCTGGCCGTTGCCGAAGAAGTAGTCGGCCCGCACCGCGCCGCGGATGGCGCCGCCGGTGTCCTGCGCGATGGTCAGGCGCTGCATGGGTGCGCCACTGCCGGGCGTGCGCGTCGACACGAACACCGGGTAGCCCAGCGGCGTGCTGCGCGGATCGACCGCGATCGAGCGGCCGGCCGACAGCGGCACGCCGAAGGCGCCCACCGGGCCGCCCGCCGGCGAGGTCGATTCCTTGAAGAACACGTAGCTCGGGTCCTTGATGCCGGAGCCGGTCACTGCGCCTGCCGTGCGCCGGCCCGGCACCACCACCGCGCCGCTGGCCGTGGGCCGCGCCAGCGTGAAGCCGCGTGTGCGGATCACGCTGTTGTCGATGGCGCCCGTGTCTTCGTCGTCGCCGTCGTCCAGCGTCAGCTCGAGCGAACCGCCGCGCACCTTGACCGCGCTGCGCGGCTTGCCGTTGGCGGCCTGCGCGATGGTCGGGCGGAAGGGCTGGCCGTTCTGCTCGGCGTAGGCCACGCGCACGACTTCGCCGCTGGGCAGCTTGATGCGGCCCGAGCCCTGTATCTGCATCTCGTACAGCGCCGTGGCGCTGCTCACGAAGGCCAGCACCTTGGCGTTGGGCGCGCCCTTGGTCTCGATCTCTTCGCGCGTGTAGTACGGCAGCAGGCGCTTGCCGTCGATGCGCAGGCGCACCTTGCGGTCGAGCGTGTCGCGGGTGATGGCCGAAAGGTCGAGCGCGTACAGGCCCGGCGCGCCCATGTCGCGCGTGCTCAGGCCGCTTTGCACGATCACGTTGCGGCCCTCGACCTTCGCGGCCACCGTGCCGCTGCCGGCCGGGAGCTTGCGCGCATCGACGAACAGCATGTCCTCGGGCTGGCCGTAGACCGGGTAGATGAACGGCGCGACGTAGGTGCGGCTGCCGGCGATCTCGGGCTCGAAGTAGCCGGTGACCACGCCGTCGGGCTTGCGGTCGTCGTCGCGAATCTGATAAGCCGAGAACTCGCTCTCGAAGAAGCCGCGGATGGCCTGCGTGCTCTTGCCGTCGACCTTCAGCGCGCGCTCGCACACCTCTTTCCATTCGGCGCCGCGGCCGTTGAGCACCTTGCAGCTGCCCAGGAAGGCCGGCCAGCTTTCCGAGAAGTCGTCGCGCGCCCAGCCCGGCACGGCATCGAAGCCGACCGAGGTGTAGGTGGCGAGCTGGGTCGAGAAGGTGCGCGCCTGCCCGGCGACGCTGCCGCCGGTGGGGCGCGCCGGTGCGGTCGCGGGGTCGGCCGTGGTGGGCGCGGTGGTGGCCGTGCCCGTGGCGGTCGGCGGCGTGTTGGCGCAGGCGGCCAGCAGCACCAGCGCGACCACGGCGGCCGTTCGGCAAAGGGGAAGCGCGAAGTGCGGCGACGGTGACGTGTGCATGAAAGTCTCCTGGTCGTGGTCGTGGAATGGGGGCCGAAAGCGGCCGACGCTCTACAGACGATTACTTCTCGACGATTTTGAAATTCGCGACGCCATAGACGTCGTTGCACGGCGGGGCGCCCGGCGCGCAGACCGGTTTGCCCAACAGCGGCGACGGCCCGGTGCCGCGTGTGGCTTCGAGTGCCGCGAGCACCGGCAGCGGGAACTGCGGGAACACGCCTTCGTTCTGCACGCCCGAGGCGCCGAAGTCGCGCTCGTGCTCGCTCACGAGCACCGCGAACTGGTTGGTGCCGGCCGGCCCGCCGGCGTCCATCGGCCAGGAGGCGCGCGGCAGCGCGAGCGCGGCGTTGGCGGTGATCTTGTTGTACTTGTCGAGCAGGTTCGGGAACAGCAGGAACATCTCGCCGCCGCTGGACAGCAGGAACACGTAGACGAAACCGTCGCGCTTGCTGCGCACCTCGAAGGCCAGCTTGTCCTTGCCGATGGCGACCTCGGCCTTCTTCGGCGTGGCCGTGACCTCGAAGCCCGGGGCGGCGCCGGCGGCGAGGGATTGCAGGGATTCGGCGGGGGTGCGTGGCTTGGGAGGCGGCGGCGGTGGAGGC